>DATJCP010000275.1:0-2557 GCA_035514715.1 Candidimonas sp. | reverse complement strand
TATGTCCTGGCGCGCATGGGGCGCTTTCGCGGCTTCGCCCTGTACATAGGCATGCTCAGCGCGCCGCTGGTCATGCCGGAAGTGGTGCTGGGCATTTCGCTGTTGCTGATGTTCGTCGAAATCAGCGAACTGTTCGGCTGGCCCGCCGGCAACGGCATATTCACCATCTGGGTAGGGCATGTCACGCTGTGCATGGCCTATGTAGCGGTCATTATTCAGTCGCGCATCCGGGACTTGGATCGTTCGCTGGAAGAGGCGGCCCTGGACTTGGGCGCGACACCGCTGAAGGTGTTCTTCGTGATCACCTTGCCCTTGATCGCTCCTGCGCTGCTGGCCGCCTGGCTATTGGCTTTCACCTTGTCGCTGGACGACGTCGTGATCGCTTCCTTCTTGTCGGGGCCGGGCTACACTACCTTGCCGCTTGAGGTTTTTTCCAGGGTGCGCCTGGGCCTGAAGCCGGAAATCAATGCACTTGCCACCTTGTTCATGCTTGCCGTGGGCATTGCCGTCGTTGTAGCCAACCGTATGCAATGGCGTAAAAACTCTCAGTAAAGGAAAACAACCATGACTATCGTGCAGCTTTATGGCTTGAAGAATTGCAGCACTTGCGTAAAGGCCATGAAATGGCTGGAACAGCAGAAGGTGGAATTCCAGTTCACCGATTATCGTGATCATCCTGTCGAAGCAGGGCAGTTAAGCGCCTGGGCCGACGAACTTGGCGGCTGGGAAAAGCTGGTGAACCGGGCCTCCATGACTTGGCGCAACCTGCCTGAAGAGCGCAAGACGCCTTCCAGCACACAGCAATGGCAGGCGCTGATTGCCGAGTTTCCCGCCCTGATCAAGCGGCCCGTAAGCGTTAAGCCAGATGGCGGCGTCAGTGTGGGTTTTTCTGAAAAGAAATACAGCGAACTGTTTCCTGCCTAATTGCCGGGTCGCTCGCTGCCACTGGTAGCCCGGCCTATAACCACATCTCTCTATACTACTCATGCTTACTCAAACCCAACTTAAACAAAACGTTGCTGCTGCTGCCGTCGAATACGTTCTTCCGCTGCTTACGCCAGACACTATTCTGGGTGTAGGCACGGGGTCCACGGTTGATCTTTTCATCGATGCTCTGGCGCCTTATAAAGACCGTTTCCTTGGGGCCGCATCCAGCTCGGAACGTAGTTCGGCACGCATGGCATCCTTGGGCATCACTGTGTTCGATTTGAATCAGGTGCAAGGCATGCCTTTGTATGTTGATGGCGCTGACGAGATCGACCACGGGCTCAACATGATCAAAGGCGGCGGCGGGGCACTGACCCGCGAAAAAATTGTCGCCTCGGTTGCCAAGCAGTTCGTGTGCATCGTCGATGAGTCCAAGCTGGTGGATTGCCTGGGGCAATTTCCTTTGCCGGTGGAAGTCATCCCCATGGCGCGCGAAGCAGTATCGCGCCGACTTGAGCAATTGGGCGGTAAGCCCGCATTGCGCGAGGGCTTCACTACCGATAACGGCTGCCAGATTCTGGATGTGTCCGGCCTGGCCATCGCCGAGCCCGCCAAGCTGGAATCCCTCGTCAACGATATCCCTGGGGTAGTCTGCTGTGGCCTGTTTGCGCTTGCCGGCGCTGATGTCGTGCTGATTTCAACGCAAGACGGCGTGCGCAGGCTTGATAAAAACCCGTCATAATCGCGTCATAATTGGCGTGTAGTCTTGTTGCACTAGCGATCATGTCCGGATCGCGGCTTTGCGCTGCATCGCCTCTGGCACCTGGTAATCTCACACAGTAGTCGGCGATGGTGCTACGCTACTCTCTTTAATTGACCCCTGCGATGACTGAAGGCTGATATGTCCGAGCACACCAATAAGCAATTTTCTTCCGATCTTGAAACCACGCGTTCGCTTTTCCTGCAAATGGGTGGCTTGGTCGAGTCCATGGTCAAAGACGGCATGGAGGCCCTGGTAACAGGCGATCTGAATCTTGTCGACCAAGTGCGCGAACGTGAAAAAGAGGTCAACCGTCTTGAAGTCGAAATCGACGAACGCATAGGTTTGCTGATCGCGCGCAATCAGCCCACAGCTGGCGACTTGCGGCTTTTGTTGTCGGTATCGAAAATGTTGACCGACATGGAGCGTTGCGGCGACGAGGCTGAAAAAATCGCCAAGATGGCGCGGCGTTTGCACGAGTCGGAAGCGTCTTATCAGCCTGTGGTTGAACTTCGGCATATGGCTGCTGATGTCACTGCGATGATCCGCGGTTCGCTGGATGCCTTTGCTCGTCAGGATCCTATGCATGCGGCTCAGGTGGTGCGCAATGACAAGGAAGTTGATAAGGAATGGAAGGGTGCTTTGCGCCATATCATTACTTACATGATCGAAGATCCGCGCACTATTTCACGTTCGATTGATCTGATTTTTATCGCACGGGCGCTTGAGCGTATTGGCGATCATGCCAAGAATATGTCGGAACGGGTTATTTACATGGTCCGTGGCGATGATGTGCGTCATACGGGCATGAAGAATACAGAACGCATGGCGCGCGGTGATTTGCCTGACGAAGAGAATGAAGTCTAGCTA
>DATJCP010000274.1:0-3207 GCA_035514715.1 Candidimonas sp. | reverse complement strand
ATCCTGGGCCTGACCATAGACTATGGCCCTTACGGCTTCATGGACGCTTTTCAGGCCAATCATATTTGCAATCACAGCGATACCCAGGGCCGCTATGCCTGGAACGCCCAGCCATCCGTGGCCAACTGGAATTTGTATCGCTTGGCCAGCAGTCTGCTGGGTTTGGGCATCGATGCCGAGGCTCTAAAAGCCGAGCTTGCCCATTTCGAAGCTGACTTTCTGGAAACTTATCAAGGTAATCTATGCAAGAAGCTGGGCTTGCTGGAATGGCAGCCGGGCGATGAAGCCTTGATTGACGATTGGTGGGCCTTGCTGCACGGTGAACGTGCTGATTTCACGTTAAGTTTTCGCGCTCTGGCCACCGCGCCTGAAGATGGTGAGGCCTTTCTGGTCGGATTTGAGGATAGGGCTCAAGCCCAGGCGTGGCTGGATCGTTATCGGCAACGGCTGGCGCAAGAGGCGCGCCCTGTTCCCGAGCGTATGGCCCAGATGAATGGCGCTAATCCTGTGTATGTGTTGCGCAATCATTTGGCGCAAGCTGCCATAGAGGCTGCGCAAAAAGGCGACGCCAGCGAAATCGATACTTTGCTGAAATTGCTGCGCAACCCTTATGTCGAGCAGGCCGGTTACGAAGCCTATGCGGCAAAGCCGCCCGAGCATGCCTGCCAACTGGAGGTCAGTTGTTCTTCATGATGCAGCCAGACTTTGCAATCCTTAATAGAATCATGGCTACAGATAAGGTGTCTGGGGCTGCCGCAGCCCTCGATATCGCGTACTCTTTCGTTTCACTCACAAAAATAGACTATGTCCGGTAATACTCTAGGTAAACTTTTCTGCGTCACTAATTTTGGCGAATCGCACGGGCCGGCCATAGGCGCGGTGGTGGATGGCTGTCCGCCGGGCTTGCCTCTTACCGAGGCGGATATCCAGTTCGAGCTTGACCGGCGCCGCCCAGGCACATCGCGCCACGTGACGCAACGCCAGGAGGCCGACCAAGTCGAAATCCTTTCCGGTGTTTACCAGGGGCTCACCACAGGTACACCTATCGGACTGCTGATCCGCAATACCGATGCCCGCAGTAAAGACTATGGCAATATCGTTGATACGTTTCGCCCGGGGCATGCCGACTATACCTATACCCGCAAGTTCGGTGATCGCGACCCGCGCGGTGGCGGCCGCTCGTCAGCGCGACTGACCGCACCGACGGTGGCGGCTGGCGCCATTGCCAAAAAATGGTTGGAACAAAACCACGGTATCAAGATACGTGGCTACATGAGCCAATTGGGTCCCATAGATATTCCGTTCGAGTCCTGGGACGAAGTCCAGAACAATCCGTTCTATGCGCCGAATGCGCAAGTCGTGCCAAAACTTGAAGCCTACATGGATCAACTGCGCCGCGATGGCGACTCTATTGGCGCACGTATCGAGGTTGTGGCCGAGAACCCGCCGGCGGGGTGGGGTGAGCCGCTATATGATCGTCTGGATGCCGATATCGCTCACGCGATGATGGGATTGAATGCGGTAAAAGGCGTGGCTATCGGGGCGGGTTTCGATTGCGTTGCGCAACGCGGCTCGGAACATGGCGATGAAATTACCCCCGAAGGATTCCTGTCGAATCATGCCGGCGGCGTGCTGGGCGGGATTTCATCGGGGCAGGCCATTACGGTTTCCGTGGCAATCAAGCCCACTTCAAGCATACGGATAGAACGCCGTTCCATT
Source organism: Candidimonas sp. (assembly GCA_035514715.1). Classification (GTDB taxonomy): domain Bacteria; phylum Pseudomonadota; class Gammaproteobacteria; order Burkholderiales; family Burkholderiaceae_B; genus Pollutimonas. The sequence continues at coordinate 1,488 of DATJCP010000274.1, read as the reverse complement.
AACAAGGCGGGCGAGCCTGTACAAGTGCAAACCCTGGGGCGCCACGACCCCTGCGTTGGCATACGCGCAACGCCTATTGTTGAAGCGTTGTTGGCAATTGTGTTGATGGATCATGCGCTGCGCCATCGCGCGCAATGCGGTTAGGAATCTTGCTTCATCTGAAAGGAATTTACATGCATAAGAAAACTGCAGTTTCCCGTTTGACTTCCGGTCTGAGCGTGGCTTGCGCTGTTGCCGTCCTGGCCGGCTGCGCGGCTGTCCAAACGACGGGTTCTGGCTCGGTGGGTGTCGAACGCAAGCAGTATATGTCCGGCATGGTATCGGAAGCCGCCCTTGAGCAAGAGGCGGCCCAGCAGTATTCGACCCTGTTGGGGCAGGCCAAGGCGCAAGGCGCGTTGGATGTCAATGCGGCGCAAACGCAGCGCGTGAGGGCGATTACGCAGAAGCTGATTAAGCAGGTCGGCGTTTTTCGCCCTGATGCGGCAAGCTGGAAGTGGGAAACGCACGTACTGAACTCCGACGATGTGAATGCGTGGTGCATGCCCGGCGGGAAAATGGCGGTTTATACAGGTTTGATCAATCAGATCAAGCCTACGGATGACGAGCTTGCCGCGGTGATTGGGCATGAAATGGCGCATGCCTTGCGGGAGCATTCGCGCGAGCAGGTGTCGCAGCAGATGGCGACTAATATAGGCTTGTCTGTGCTGTCGGCCGTGACTGGAGCGGGGGCAACCGCCGATTTGGGCGGCGCGTTGAGCAAGGTGATGTTTACGTTGCCGAATAGCCGTACCCACGAAGCCGAGGCGGATCGCATTGGTGTCGAGCTGGCTGCTCGCGCTGGTTATGATCCGCGTGCTGCGGTGACGTTGTGGCAGAAAATGGGGGCGCTGAGTTCAGGTAGTGCACAGCCAGAGTTCTTGTCGACTCACCCTTCGGCTGCAAGTCGTTCTGCTGATTTGACGGCGGCTGCAGCTAAAGTGATGCCTTTGTATCAACAGGCTTCAGGGAAGTAAGTAGGCGGAAGTTTTTGTGCTTGTATTGGCGGGGCCGTTATCTTGGTTGATACGGTTCCGTTTTTCGTTGTTGATCTGATTTTCTGGTGTTTGCTGACGGTATTTTTGTCTGCATTTCAGCGCGTATTGGCCATGATGAGTCTTTCTTGATTCGCGTCATTGGCTATGTTGTTCCCTTCTTAATCCGCGCGTCAGGTCCTGGGAGACGGTGTTGCAATAGATGGGTATTGGCATGTCGCTGGCACGGTCAGGGTGCTTGGCCTTTTACGTGACGTTGGTGATGAACTGGACCGATATGGTCGGCTGGCGACGAGAGCAGCCATGGGCTAGGCCTGCGATTGCACCGCTATGGCCCAGTCCCGCCACAATGCGTGACATCGCATACTTTGACCGCTGGCAATACACATCGCCACGCCCGATACGCAACGACCGCAACTAATACCTAGCTCTAAGTTCGAGCAGCCCCGGCTGGCGG
>DATJCP010000273.1:0-6728 GCA_035514715.1 Candidimonas sp. | reverse complement strand
CAGCAAATGGCCCTCGACGAGGTATTGTTGGATGAGGTCGCTGCGGGGCGGCGTGCGCCGACCCTTCGAGTATGGGAGTGGGCTGCGCCAGCAGTAGTGCTCGGTATATTCCAATCCCTGAAAAACGAGGTGGATGCCAAGGCCGCACAGCAACACCATATCGAGGTTGTACGCCGCATCAGCGGCGGCGGTGCAATGTTCATTGAACCGGGCAACACCATTACTTATTCGATTTACGCACCGCAATCATTGATCGCCGGCATGAGTTTTCGCGACGCCTATGCCTACATGGATGCATGGGTGCTCGAGGCCTTGGCCGAGCTCGGCATCAAGGCCTGGTATCAACCGCTAAATGACATTACATCGGCCAGCGGGAAAATCGGTGGCGCGGCGCAAGCTCACCGCAAGGGGGCTATATTGCATCACGTTACGATGGCATACGATATCGACGCCACTAAAATGCTGCAAATATTACGCATCGGTCGTGAAAAACTGTCGGATAAAGGTACGGCATCGGCGGCCAAACGGGTCGATCCCCTACGCAGCCAGACGGGTTTGCCACGTGAGGCTATCATTGGGCGGATGATAGATACTTTTCGCCGGCGCCATGGTTTGAGCGAGGGTGCCTTGCTGCCGTCTGAACTGGCGGCATCCGAGCAATTGATTCGGGAAAAATTCGGTACTGAGGCCTGGCGCGTCAAAGTGGAATAGTTATAGAACCATGACCCACCGGATAAACTCATGATCGCTCACGCAGGACAAGATAAAGTCGCAGGCATAGGCGTAGACATCCTGCGCGTCGAGCGCATAGAACAGGTATTCGCCCGCCACGGTCAAAAATTTGTACAACGGATCCTGGGGCCGCAGGAAATCGAAAAATTCCATCGGCGCTACCAACGCGACCCGCAACGCGGCATTCGCTTCCTGGCTACACGCTTTGCCGCCAAAGAGGCTTTTTCCAAAGCGATAGGCCTGGGCATGCATAGCCCCATGGCATGGTCGCGTATGCAAACACTCAACGAAGCCAGCGGCAAACCCATGGTTAAACTGTCCGACCCCCTTGATACCTGGTACCGCAAGCGCTTTGGCGCCGCTCATGTTTCAATTACGGATGAAAGCGATACCGTCATGGCATTTGTCATCGTCGAAACGCTACCCACAATACCCAAGGATTAACGGAAAAACAGTATGACAGCCCAGAATACGCGTGCAAGCCTGCCGCCTGGACCGGTAATGGTCGACATTGAAGGCACGGTGCTGACTAGCCATGAACGCGCCCGCCTGCGTAATCCGCTGGTAGGCGGAGTAATTCTATTCGCCCGTAATTTCGACCATCGCGAGCAATTGGCAGATCTGTGTCAGGCGATTCACGCCGAGCGCGATGAGCCTTTGCTGATCGCCGTGGACCACGAAGGGGGGCGGGTGCAACGGTTTCGTACCGACGGCTTCACCGAAATTCCCGCCATGAGCGTGTTCGGCGAGCTATGGCTGGAGGATTCGCTGGCCGCCATGCGCCTGGCCTCGGAAACTGGCTATGTGCTGGGGGCGGAACTGCGCGCCTGCGGTGTGGACTTAAGCTTTACGCCGGTCCTCGATCTGGACTATGGCGTCAGCAAAGTCATTGGCAATCGTGCATTCCACCGGGATCCGCGCGTGGTTACCATGCTGGCGCGCGCCCTGATACAAGGGTTGATGCTTGCCGATATGGCGGCTTGCGGAAAACATTTTCCTGGTCATGGGGCGGTGGAAGCCGATTCTCACCACGAAATTCCTGTCGACCAGCGCAGTTTCGAAGAAATCATGCAGGAAGACGCTGCGCCGTATGCATGGCTGGGCGACATGGTGTTGCCTTCGGTCATGCCCGCTCATGTGATCTACCCCAAGGTAGATCCGCATCCTGCAGGGTTTTCGCCGCATTGGATACAAAAGGTGCTGCGCCAGGACCTGGGCTACGACGGCGTAGTCTTTTCCGACGACCTGACCATGGAAGGCGCCACTGTTGCGGGCGATATCCTGGCGCGTGCGCAAGCCGCCCTGGGGGCGGGCTGCGATATGGTGCTGGTATGCAACCGCCCGGATTTGGCCGATGACTTGCTTGCCAGACTGCAGGTCGAACACAGTGCCGAGTCCATACAGCGCATACGGCGCTTGATGCCGAAAAAGACGGCCCTTGACTGGGACGCTCTACAAGCCGACGAACGCTATCAATATGCCAGACGACTTCAATCTCAAATCGTTTCTGGCTGACCTGCCGCATTTGCCAGGCGTGTATCGGCATATCGATGCACAAGGGGAGGTGCTGTACGTAGGCAAGGCGCGCGACCTGAAAAAGCGCGTGAATTCGTATTTCCAGAGAACACCTGATAGCCCCCGCATCGCCCATATGGTGGCGCGGGTGGTCAGGCTGGAAGTGACGGTTACGCGCTCGGAAGCCGAGGCATTGCTGCTTGAAAATAACTTGATCAAGCAGCTCAAGCCCCGTTACAACATCCTTTTCCGGGACGATAAGTCGTACCCGTATTTGATGCTGAGCGGCCACAAAGCGCCGCGCATTGCCTACTATCGCGGCAGTACCAGCGGCAAGGGGCGGTATTTCGGCCCTTATCCCAACGCCTGGGCTGTGCGCGAAACCATACAGATTTTGCAGCGCGTATTCCGTTTGCGTACTTGCGAAGACAGCGTGTTCGCGAATCGTTCGCGACCTTGCCTATTGCATCAAATAGGGCGATGCTCGGCGCCTTGCGTAAACCTGGTTTCTCCCGAAGACTATCAGGCCGACGTCGAACGCGCCGTACAGTTTCTTGATGGGCATGCCAAAGATGTCATGCAAGACATCGAAGCGCGCATGCGTAAGGCGTCGGACGCGCTTGAGTTCGAGCAGGCGGCCGTGTTGCGCGACCAAATGGGGGCGCTGGCCAAGGTCTTGCAGCAGCAATCCATGGAAAAAGTCGGAAACGACGACGTCGATGTCATTGCGCTGGCTTCCGCCGGTGGGCGTGTGTGCGTGAACTTGGCCATGATACGAGGTGGCCGGCATTTGGGCGACAAGCCTTTCTTTCCCTCGCATACGAACGACGACCGTCCCGGCGATGTGCTGGCCGCTTTTGTTGGCCAACATTATGTTGAAAGCAGTATGCCGGCTGTGCTGGTGTGTTCACATGCCTTGCCCGACCCCGATCTTATCGGGTTGCTGGCCGAGCAAACCGGTATCAAGGCCCGCTTTCTTACCCGTCCGCAAGGTATACGCAAGACCTGGCTCGAACAAGCGGCAAAGAATGCCGAACTGGCGCTGGCGCGCCTGCTGACAGAGTCCAGCGCGCGCGCCGCCCGTACCTTGGCCTTGGCATCGGTGCTGGAACTGGATACCGACGAGGCCGCGCTGGATGCCTTACATGTGGAATGTTTCGATATCAGCCATACCGCAGGTGAAGCGACCCAGGCTTCCTGTGTGATCTATAAGCATCACGATATGCAGCCTTCTTTGTATCGTCGCTACAACATTGCCGGTATTACTCCCGGCGATGATTATGCCGCGATGCGCCAGGTGCTGACCCGCCGTTTTAGCCGTGTGGCCGATGGGCAGGCGGAAATGCCGGATATCGTGCTGATTGACGGCGGCAAGGGCCAAGTCGAAGTCGCTCGCCAGGTTTTTGTGGAGCTGGGCCTCGATACCCATACCATTGTGGGGGTATCCAAGGGAGAGGGGCGCAAGGTGGGGCTGGAAACCCTGGTGTTCGTCGATGGACGCGAATCCGTCGCCTTGGGGATTGAGTCGGCGGCGTTGATGCTGGTTGCGCAAATCCGCGACGAAGCCCATAGGTTTGCGATTACGGGTATGCGCGCGCAGCGCGCCAAGGCGCGTAATGTATCGCGCCTGGAGGAAATCGAAGGGGTAGGGGCCAAGCGCCGCCAGAAGCTGTTGGCGCGTTTTGGTGGTTTTTCCGGCGTTGTGGATGCCAGCGTCGATGATCTGCGTTCGGTGGATGGGATTTCAGCCGATCTGGCTGAGCGTATCTATCAAGCGCTCCGATAAGGTAGTATTCAACCTATGCCATTCAATTTACCTATAGCCTTGACATGGCTGCGTATTGCCATGATTCCCCTGATTGTGGGGCTTTTCTATATCCCGTCCGACTGGATTTCGGTGCCGGTGCGCGATATGGTGGGGGCGCTCGCCTTTATCGTTGCTGCTCTGACAGATTGGTTCGACGGCTGGCTGGCCCGGCGCTGGAACCAGACTTCGTCTTTTGGCGCTTTTCTTGATCCGGTGGCCGACAAGCTCATGGTGTGCGCGGCCTTGCTGATCCTGCTTGATCTGAATAGGGTGGACTCGTTTATTGCCCTGGTCATAATCGGCCGTGAAATCACGATTTCAGCATTGCGCGAATGGATGGCGAAAATCGGTGCAAGTGGTAGCGTGGCGGTACATTGGCTGGGCAAGTTCAAGACAGCGGCCCAGATGGTGGCCATTCCTTGCCTGCTTTATTGGCAGCCTCTATACGGGGTGTCCACTCAGGTGGTGGGCCAGATCCTGATCGTGCTGGCAGCTATTATGACGGTATGGTCGATGTGCTATTACTTGCGTCGTGCCTGGCCAGAAATTCGCGATAAAGGCCAAAAATGACTTCCGCAACGCTCGACAGCACGTTCGACAGCCCTGAACAGAAACGCAAGGACTGGCTGATCATCAGCCTGGTTGGCGTAGCGCACGGCAGTTCTCATTTTTTTCAACTGGTGCTGCCAACGCTGTATCTTTCGTTGGCTCACGAGTATGGCTACGATTTTGCCAAGCTGGGCTTGCTGGTTTCCGCTTTTTACCTGGTATCTTGCCTGGGGCAGGCGTCATCAGGGTTTGTTGTTGACCGTATCGGCCCGACTCCGGTACTGCGGTTCGGCCTGAGCTGTTTCGTCGTCTCCGCAATCTTGATCGGCATATCCAATGGTTACTTGATGCTGTTGCTAGCTGCCGTGATTGGTGGAATTGGCAATTCAATTTTCCATCCGGTGGATTATTCCATATTGAACCACCGGGTAAGTGCGCGACGGTTGGGGCATGCGTTTAGCGCCCATGGCTTGACCGGGAATCTGGGCTGGGCATTGACGCCAGTTTTCATGGCCTCCATCATTTATTGGTCCAACTGGCGTGTTGCTGCATTTTCCGCGAGCGCTTTGGTCGCATTTGTCTTGTTGTTGACCTGGTTTGGGCGTCGGCTGTTGGCCGGCAAGAATGCGCTTCAGGATCCGGCTGGAAATGCAGGCAGTGTTGATGCCAGTAATTCGGCGCAGCCAGACTTGGCGAATCAGACTGCCATGCAAACGCTCAAGACCTTGCTGGCGCAACCTGCGCTATGGGGAGCATTCCTGTTTTTTGGCTTTACCGCAATGGCTTTGTCGGCCGTACAGAACTACACCATACCTATGCTGGGCGAGGTGTATGGCATCGACAAGATCATGGCGGGCACAACACTGTCGGCCTATATGGTTGCAGCCGCCCTGGGCATGCTGATTGGCGGCTTCTTGGTGGGCGCTACGCCCAATACAGAGCGCACAGTAGCGATTTCCCTGGTTTTGGCGGGGCTTTTGCTGGTGGTGCTGGCGTATGGCGCCGTACCGCCGTCTTTTGCCATGGGCCTGGTCGGCCTGGCGGGATTTTGTTCCGGCGTCGCGGCGCCGTCGCGCGATATGCTGATCCGGCGGGTCACGCCTAAAGGCGCCACCGGCACGGTGTATGGGCTGGTTTATTCCGGCATGGATGTAGGCTCTTCCCTTGCGCCCTTCGGATTCGGCCTGATGCTCGATGCCGGTTTCGTCCAGGGGCCCTGGTTCGGGGCCGCCACGGGGTTCTGTGTCGCTGCTGTGCTGGCTTTGTGGGTGGCTCGGTCGGCAACCAATAGCGCCATGCCGCGTACGGCCAACGCCTAAGCGGCTACTATTGCCTTGGGGTGCGGATCTGGCTGACTTCGGCTGGCTGGCTGCTGCGCCAAGGGTTGATGTCCAGGCCGCCGCGGCGCGTATAACGTGCATACACCAACAAAGATTGCGGCTGGCAGGCTTGCCATAGATGGCAATATATTTGCTCTACGCAGTGCTCGTGGAATTCATTGTGGCGGCGCATGGAAACAATATATTCAAGCAGGGCGCCACGGTCGATTTGCGGACCGGTGTAGCGTACTTGCACGCTGCCCCAGTCTGGCTGGCCCGTAACTGGGCAATTTGATTTAAGCAGGTCCGACATCAAGGTTTCGCTTACCAGCGGAGCGTCTGGCACGCATCGCAATAGGCTGACAGACGGCTCATAAGCGGTAATTTCAATATCGGCATCGTCGATACTGATGCCTTCCATGGGTTGGCATATCAGCGAACCTTCCCCAATAGCGGTATCGATTTCCACCTCGACTGGTGCGCCGGCAGCTGCCGCCAGATCGTTGGCAATGCGTGCGCGTACCTGCTCGGTGTTCTCAAAGCGCTCTTCGTTCAGCGAATTCAAATATAGCTTGAACGATTTTGACTCCACCAGCCTGGGGCTGTCTGGCGCAAACGTAAAGCGTGCGATGCCGGCCACCGGCTTGCCTTTAGGCGTGAGCCAAGACATTTCATAGGCGTTCCAGATGTCGCCGCCAAACCATGGGTGAGGAATGATCAGTTTTGCGCGATTGGCACTACGGTCTATGGGAAAGAGCAGGCTGGGGTTGTACGCGTCTGGGTAAGAGACGTCCTGGCCCAGTGGG
>DATJCP010000272.1:0-4834 GCA_035514715.1 Candidimonas sp. | reverse complement strand
GGGACGCCCGGTATTCCTGGATGCCTGGGACAACCGCATGCCCAACAACATGGCTCACATCAACCTGACCCGTGGCGCCGATGCGATCGTCATTGCGCCGGCCAGCACAGATTTCATGGCCAAGCTGGCTCACGGCCTGGCCGATGATCTGCTATCCACGCTGTGTGTAGCCAAAGGCAATTGCCCTTTGCTGGTGGCTCCTGCCATGAACCGAGAAATGTGGCTACACCCTGCAACCCAGCGCAATGTAGCCCAGATCAAGGCCGATGGCGTTGCCATTTTCGGCCCCGCCGAAGGCGACCAGGCCTGTGGCGAAGTAGGCAGCGGCCGCATGCTGGAGCCTAACGAATTATTGTCCGAACTGATTGCTTTTTTCCAACCTAAAGTGCTGGCAGGCAAGCGCGTGCTAATCACCGCCGGCCCCACATCAGAAAAAATCGATCCGGTACGCGTGATCACCAACCGGTCATCCGGCAAAATGGGCTATGCCATTGCCCAGGCCGCTCGCGAAGCCGGCGCGCAAGTCACTCTGATTTCCGGTGCGACGGCCTTGCCCGCACCTTACGGCGTACTTCGACTGAATGTGGATAGCGCATTGGATATGCATGCCGCCGTCATGGCCGAAGCATCTGGCGCCGACATTTTCATTTCCGTTGCCGCAGTCGCCGACTGGCGGGTGGTCAACGCCAGCGACAATAAGCTTAAAAAAACGGCCTCAGGCGAAGCGCCTCAGCTTGAATTCGCGCCCAACCCCGATATTCTGGCAGACGTTGCGAAATTAGCCGCGGGCCCATGGTGCGTAGGCTTTGCCGCTGAAACGGAAAACCTGCTGGAATACGCCGAAGCCAAGCGTAAACGCAAAGGCGTGCCCATGCTGGTCGGCAACCTAGCCCAACATGCCATGAACGCCGACACGACAGAGCTGGTTTTATTTGACGACAACGGCCATAAAGCCTTGCCCGCTCAGCCCAAAATAGATGCGGCACGACAACTGATCCAGGCTATTGCGCAACGCATGCCTGGCTGACAACAGCATTCCATCCATCTATTTACTATCCTCATTGGTGTCGCGTAATCCGATGAGGCATATCAATTGACAAACCCATAAAAGCACATGAGAAAAATCGCTCTAAAAATCCTTGATCCCCGCATGAACGACTACCTGCCCGCGTACGCCACTGGCGGTTCCGCAGGGCTTGATCTGCGGGCATGCATAGACCAGCCATTGACTCTTGCTGCAGGTGCGACGGAGCTAGTGCCGACGGGTCTATCGATACATATTGCGGACCCTGCCTATGCTGCAGTGATCCTGCCACGATCCGGTCTGGGACATAAGCACGGTATCGTCCTGGGCAATCTGGTAGGGCTTATTGATTCGGATTATCAAGGGCCGTTGATGGTGTCGGCTTGGAATCGCAGCAAGGAAGATTTTGTGTTGCAGCCTATGGAGCGTTTGGCTCAGTTGGTTGTAGTGCCGGTGCAGCAGATCGAGTTCGAGATCGTCGATGAATTCGAAGACAGTTCGCGAGGCGCGGGCGGGTTTGGCAGTACAGGGCGTTCGTAGAAGTCCTTTGGCTACGGCATTTCCTTCTTAATCCGCGTGTTCGGTTTTTGGTCATGGTGCTTTCCTCTTAAACCGCGTGTTCGGCTTTCGGTCATGGTACTTTCTTCTTAAACCGCGTGGCAGGTCCTAGGGTGTAGTGTTGCGCTCCTCATGGCCTTGGGACCGTCGCCCTACGGCGCCGATCCACGCGTGGCCCGGTTCGTCCAGCCCCTTCGGGCTTCCCTTCACCTGCGGCCCGCTCGGCCCTGAACGTCGCTGCAACACCACACCCTAGGACCTGCCACGCTGCAATAGGTAGGCATTGACATGCCGCAGGCACGAGCTGGGTGCTTGGCCTTCTTGCGTGACGTTGGCGATAATTGGGCCGCAATTGACAGGCCGACGGGGAATGGATCGTTGCAGCTATAGGCTAGATTGATGACGATGCGCAACATCGCATACAGCGAGCCCCGGCAATACCCAGCGCCACGTCTAATACGCAATGACCGCCACTAATACCTGCCCCTATGTCCGAGCAGCCCCGGCAGGCGGGGCGCGCAGGACGAGCAGAATATTTCTTCTGAATCTGCCATGGCCGACGCAAAAAGACCAAGCACCCAGCCCGTCCCAGCAACCTTGCCAACACACATAATGCAGCCGCTGGTGCGGTGATGGGAATATGGGCGACTTTCGGGCCCTCAGCGGGCTGTAGGCGAAGGCAGCCCCGAACGGGGCGTACGAGCCAAGCCACGCTGTTCGGCGCGCAGGGCGCCGAATAAGGGCACGAGAAGCCCATATCCCCATCACCGCACCAGCGGCGTGTTAAAAGAAAAGCCAAGGCGACGGGCAAGCGGGCGCACCAGCAGCGTGTTAAGAGAAAATCAAGGCGCAAGAAGACACCAGTTGCGTGTTAAAGACAAGCAACGGCATGCCAAGAAAACGTCAGACAGCCTCTTCCTCACCCAAATAAGCCGCCCTTACCTTAGGATCATCCAGCAAATCCCCTGACGCCCCCTGCAGAATAATCTGCCCCGACTCCATCACATACCCCCGATGGCTAGTCTCAAGCGCCAGTTTTGCATTCTGCTCGATAAGCAAAATTGTCACCCCTTCGGCGGCAACCGCGCGGATTACCTCGAAGATTTTTTCCACCATCAAAGGCGCCAGCCCCATCGAAGGCTCATCCAGCAACAGCAACTTAGGCCGGGAAATCATTGCACGGCCCATGGCGAGCATCTGCTGCTCGCCCCCCGACAACGTACCCGCCGACTGATTACGCCGCTCGGCCAGCCTAGGAAAGAGACTGAAAACATGATCGGTATCTTTCAATACCTCAGCCTTGTCATTGCGGGTATACCCCCCCATGGACAGGTTTTCCGCAATCGTCAATTGCCCGAAAATCCCCCGCCCTTCCGGCACCATCACCAGGCCCTGGCGGACCAGCATGTACGACTGCGCTCCGACAATGGATTTGCCATCATAAAGAATTTCTCCGCCGGCTACAGGAACCAGCCCGCATATCGCCCGCAACGTGGTGCTTTTACCCGCACCGTTGGCGCCGATAAGGCTGACCAGCTCGCCCCGACCGACTGACAAGTCAATGCCGCGCACGGCGCGTATGCCGCCGTAAGCCACGTCCAGCTGTCGTATTTCAAGCAAGTTATCCGACTGGCTCATTGCATATCCTTATTGATTTGGCCATTGCCAGCCACTGTGGAGCCGGCCTCCTGAGCCTGTGCAACCGGGGGCTTGACCGGCGGTGCTTTCGCAGCGGCATGCTCTGCCGCCCCAGCGCCCAGATAAGCCTCGATCACCCTGGGATTGCGCTGCACATCGGCGGGCTTGCCTTCGGCAAGTACCTTGCCGTACTCCAGCACCAACACGCGGTTGCACAAGCCCATGACCAGATTCATATCGTGTTCAATCAGCAGCACTGTAATGCCGTCGCCGCGTATCTTTTCGATCAGGCGGCGCAACACCACGGTTTCCGATGCATTCATTCCGGCAGCCGGTTCGTCCAGGGCCAGCAAGGTAGGATCTGTGGCCAAAGCCCGGGCAATTTCAAGCCGACGCTGGTCGCCATAGGGCAACGACTGCGCCACATCATTGGCGCGATGGCCGATGCCGACGTAATCCAAAAGCTCCTGGGCACGACGTTCAATTGCGGCTTCTTCGTTGCGCGTGCGTTTGTTGCGTGTAATGGCGCCCCACAAACCAGCCCGGGTACGGATATGCCGGCCTACCATCACGTTTTCTATGGCGCTTAAATTACCGAACAGACGTATGTTCTGAAAAGTGCGCGCCAGGCCAACAGTGGCGATTTGGTGCGGCTTGAGCCGAGTCAGTTGATGCCCCATAAAATTGCACGAACCCGATTCAGGCACATACAAACTGGTCAACACATTGAACAGCGTGGTTTTACCCGCCCCGTTGGGGCCGATAAGACCGTAGATATCGCCCTTGCAAATGGAAAAGCTCACATCGGACAAGGCTTGCAGGCCGCCGAAGCGCTTGCTCAGCTTGCTTGCCACCAGCAACAGTTCCGGCATGGAGCGCGCATCGATATTTTCGGTAGCGGAAATCATGCCTCGCCCTCCTTGGTGCCAGCAAGTTCTCGACGACGTACCGCCGATGGCCACAGCCCCGCCGGCCGGAAGATCATGACCAGCACCAGCGCAAAGCCGAACATCAACATGCGTATCCCCTCGGGATCAAGGATGACATCGCCAAATAGCGTTTGCTGCAACGGCACCACCAAGGCCCGTAACAGTTCAGGAAAAACCGATAGCAAAACCGCGCCCAGTATCACGCCGGGGATATTGCCCATGCCACCCAACACGACCATGCACAACACCAGAATCGACTCGGTCAGGCTAAAACTTTCAGGACTGACGAAACCTTGCATGGACGCGAACATGGCGCCAGCCATCCCGCCAAAGCTTGCCCCCATGGAAAACGCCAGCAATTTGATATTGCGGGTATTGATCCCCATGGCCTTGGCGGCCACTTCATCTTCGCGTACGGCTTCCCAGGCCCGCCCTATGCGGGAATTCTGCAGTCGGGCGCATATGATCACGATGATGATGGTGACCAATAGCAGCAGATAATAGTATTTCTCGGGACCCGTAATGCGAAAGCCGAAGATTTCCTGCGTGCGGCCGAAAAGAAACCCATTCACCGAAAATGTATCGACCCGGTTTATGCCCTGCGGACCGTTGGTGATGTTGATAGGCGCATCCAGATTGTTCATGAAGATGCGGACAATCTCACCAAAACCCAGGGTAACGATAG
>DATJCP010000271.1:0-3113 GCA_035514715.1 Candidimonas sp. | reverse complement strand
CATCCAGCCTGGCATTCAATTGCATCAGCCATAGCGCCGCTTCATTGCGGTAGGGTTCGCCCGATGGTTCGTTGTACCGCTGCGGATACTTATAGCGATCAAGCAGGCCTTTGAATGAGCCGTCGCATTCGGAAATCAGCGCCAGCATTGCATCCATGCCGTCCTGAGACGGCCCCAGCCAGCCAGCGGGATCATCCTGCCGCAAGGCCCAAAGCATGATATCCAGGCTCTGATCGACCACGCTGCCATCCACATCCACCAAAACGGGAACCGTGCCTTTAGGCGAGGCATCCAGCAAGGCTTGCGGCTTGTCGCGCAACAAGACTTCCCGTAGTTCGCACCTGACGCCGCTGACGGCAATCGCCAAGCGAGCCCGCATTGCGTAAGGGCAACGGCGAAAGGAGTAAAGAACCGGTATCTGTTCCATCAGCGCCAAACCCTTGGCTTATTGTCTGACTGCTGCGCCCTTGAGCGCCAGCTGTTGCTGTCGCAACGCCTCGGCTTCAGCCTCAGCCTTTTCCTTAGCCGCTTTTTTCAGTTCGACACGCACGCCGATATGCCTCTCTTCGCGCTGCTTGGCCAGTTCGACCTGACGCTGGCGTTCGGCAAAGCGCTGCTTTTGCTCGTCGGTGTGCTTATCGTGGCAATGGGGACAGCTTACGCCTTCCTGGAAATGCTCTGACGCTTTGTCTTCTGCGCTTAACGGCAAGCGACAGGCCCGGCAAAACTCATATTGGCCAGGTTCCAGACCATGTTTGACGGATACCCGCTCGTCAAAGACAAAGCACTCGCCATCCCAGCGGCTTTCTTCCTTGGGTACGGTTTCCAGGTACTTCAGAATGCCGCCCTCAAGGTGGTAGACCTCGTCAAAGCCCAAGGTGCGCATATAAGCCGTGGATTTTTCACAGCGTATGCCGCCAGTGCAAAACATCGCCAGACGCGGCTTGTTGTGCAATAGCCCGCCCTCGGCGGATTGCTCTTTAACCCATTGCGGGAATTCAGTAAAACTTGCCGTTTGCGGATTGACCGCCCGGTTGAATGTGCCGATGGAAACTTCGTAGTCGTTACGGGTATCCACCACCACCACGTCTGGATCATCGATCAAGGCGTTCCAGTCTTCGGGTTTCACATAGGTGCCGGCCATGGTTTCCGCCTGTACGGTAGGCACGCCCATGGTGACGATTTCGCGTTTCAGCTTGACCTTCATGCGATAGAAGGGCATTTTCTCCGACCATGACTCTTTATGAACCAGGGTTGCCATGCGAGGATCGCTACGCAAATAATCGAGTACGGCGGCAATGCCGCCAGAGGGCCCGGCAATGGTGCCGTTAATGCCCTCTTCGGCCAATAGCAGCGTGCCTTTCACCTCGTTGGCTTCGCAGCATGCCAGCAAAGGTGCCTGCAATGCTTCAAAGTCGGGAAGGTGAACAAACTTGTACAACGCTGCAATCAGAAAATTAGTCATAGTCGTTAAAACAGTCAAAGAGCCGGAACCCTTTATTTTAACGTCTATCCGTTAACGCCTGTCAGCTTGGCGATTTGGTGTGCTTTTTGCCATAGCGTTCGTTACCTACGCCGCTCATGCTGATAATGCGTTTGGCCGACGCCTGTTTTGCCCGTTCTTCATTGATAAGCTGCTGGGTGTCCGTTTGCAATGGTCGAAACGGGGTAGGCGTACGTGGTTTAACTAGCATACTAACCTCACAATCAAAAGCTATCGTCGCGGTATGCGACTTCGAACTGGGCGATATTGATCACCGATTGTTTCAGATAAAGCCCAGACCAGCCTTTAACATACCCTATTTTGATGACAATTGCGCGAAATTGGCGGAATATGCTGATTTACCCTAATACAACAATCGTTAATTCAGGCCTTTAAACGCTCATTTAACTGATTCTGAACACCCAACAACGCTGCAGGCATACGATCCGCAAGCTTTTCAAAAAGCGCCACATGCAAATCCAGCTCTTTACGCCATGCCTCTGGATCAATTACCGTGATGCGTTCAAATTCCGCCGCATCGAAAGCCAACCCTTCCCAGTCGATATCTTCGTAGCGCGGCGTAATGCCAAATAAGTTGTCGTCGCCCTGCGCCGCCCCCTGGATGCGTTCCAGCATCCATTTGAGCACCCGCATGTTTTCGCCAAACCCCGGCCAGATAAATTTACCTTGGTCGTTAGTCTGGAACCAGTTGACGCAAAAAATACGAGGTATGGTTGCGCCGGCAGCTTGAATTTTTTGCCCCAGTTCCAGCCAGTGCGCAAAATAAGAGGCCATGTTGTAGCCGCAGAATGGCAGCATGGCAAAAGGATCGCGACGCACCACGCCTTGAGCGCCGGCAGCCGCTGCCGTGGTCTCGGAGCCTAGCGTCGCCGCCATATAGACCCCTTCCAGCCAGTTGCGCGCCTCGGTTACCAAGGGCACTGTATCGGAACGACGCCCACCGACGATAAAGGCATCGATAGCCACGCCATTGGGGTTGTCCCATTCCGGGTCGATAGCCGGATTTTGAACTGCCGCCACGGTAAAGCGTGCATTCGGGTGAGCCGCCTTGCGCCCACAACCCGGGGTCCAGTCATTGCCCTGCCAGTCTATGCAGTGCTCGGGCGCCGGACCCATGCCTTCCCACCATACGTCACCGTCATCGGTCAGTGCCACATTCGTAAACAATACATTCGCCCGCAACGAGGCCATGCAATTGAAGTTGGTTTCTTCGCTGGTGCCTGGCGCGACGCCAAAGTAACCCGCCTCGGGATTGATGGCATACAAGCGGCCGTCGGCGCCCGGCTTGATCCACGCAATGTCGTCGCCAATGGTAGTCACCTTCCATCCCGACAAGGCGGCCGGGGGAATCAACATGGCAAAATTGGTTTTCCCGCAGGCGGACGGAAAGGCAGCGGCCACATGCATTTTCTTGCCCTGCGGCGACGTGACGCCCAGCACCAGCATATGTTCGGCCATCCAGCCCTGGTCGCGCCCCATGGCGGAAGCAATGCGCAGCGCGAAGCATTTTTTTCCCAGCAGCGCGTTGCCGCCATAACCCGAGCCAAACGACCAGATCTCGCGATCCTCGGGATAATGCACAATATAT
Source organism: Candidimonas sp. (assembly GCA_035514715.1). Taxonomy (GTDB): domain Bacteria; phylum Pseudomonadota; class Gammaproteobacteria; order Burkholderiales; family Burkholderiaceae_B; genus Pollutimonas. Next base: position 21 of record DATJCP010000271.1, on the reverse strand, counting down.
TTGGTGTCGTTGCAAGGCCAG
>DATJCP010000270.1:0-6713 GCA_035514715.1 Candidimonas sp. | reverse complement strand
TGACAGGCTCTTGAAGAGCTCGCGCTTGATCTCCAGCACTTCCGGCACGCATTCAATCATAAGGTTGATGTCCGACCAGTCCAGCACGTCGATCGAGCCCACCATGCTCAGTAGTTCAATATTTTCCGGCTTGTCGATGGCCTGTAGGTTGGCCAGTACTTTTGCACGAATGTTGTCATGCTGATCTTGCCTGGGCTCGATAATGAAGACCGTGCAATTGGCGCGTAGCAGAACGACGGCGACGTCGGCCCCCATGGTTCCGCCACCAACGACCACGGCGCGCGAGTCCGATGGCGCGCCCAGTACGTTTTCTTGTTTCATGTTTTCAGCCTTTCCGTGTAAATGATGGTTATCGTAAATAGTATTTGTTGATTGCCAGGTATTCGTCGCGCGAAGGGCGGATATGCTCCCGGCATAGGCGCACCAGTTCGTCTCGCTGGCCGTTTTTAAGCGCCTGGATCATGCCAGTGTGATCGGCGCGCGAACGGTTTTGGGCTTGCGCGGAGTTGGCCGAACTGCAGCGTATGGCGTGCGTTTGAACTGCAAAGTAACGGATGGAGTCGACCAGCACCTTGTTGGGGCAAAGCGCAAAAAAACCCGTATGAAAAGCCAGATTGGCCCGGAAGATGGCTCGCGGGTCTCCGGCCTGCACAGCGTTGTCGTGCGCCTGCTGGAGCGCTTCGAGCATCGCTATATCGTTAGGGTTGGCGGGCATGGCCATACGCGCCATGGCTTCGCCTTCGAGCAGCTCGCGTATGTCGTATAGGTCTATGACTTCGTCATGTCCGTAGGAGCGGACGAACGCCCCTACGTTCTTGCGGTGCTCAACCAGCCCCATGTGCACCAGCTTGGCCAATGCCGCCCGTATGACATGGCGCCGCTGCTGGAAGCGCTCCATCAGTTCGTCTTCGACCAGCCTTTCTTTTGGGTGCAGTACCCCCAAGACAATATCTTCTTCAAGCGTCTGGATAATAGGCGCATGGGCGGTCGAGGAGGTAGGCTTGGAAGCTGTCATCATGGTTTAGGTTAGGGGTAGATCAACGTTCGCTGGGCACCGAACCCTTGGCGCAGGGCGGTACAAGAAAATCGAAGTCTACGCCCTTGTCGGCTTGCAATACGGCATTCAGGTACAGTTTTTTATAGCCTCGTTCCGCGCTGGGCCGCTTGATACCGGCAGCTTGCAGCCGTTGCTGAATTTCCTGGTCGCTGACCAGCAGGTCCAGGCTACGCTGTTTTACGCTTAGCCGAATACGATCGCCTGTCTGGACGATGGCCAGCGTTCCGCCGACTGCCGCTTCGGGCGTGACGTGCAGGACTATGGTTCCGCCGGCGGTGCCGCTCATGCGGCCGTCGGAAATGCGCACCATGTCTTTGACGCCTTGGCGCGCCAGCTTTTTGGGGATGGGCAGGTAGCCCGCCTCGGGCATGCCAGGCGCGCCGGTCGGGCCTATGTTTTTCAGCACCAGGATATCGTTGGCGTGAACGTCCAGGTCGTCGGTGTCGATACGATTGGCCATGTCTTCGGCATTTTCGAATACGACCGCCCGGCCTTCATGCTCCATCAAGTCAGCGTTGGCGGCCGACTGTTTGATAATGGCGAAGCCAGGCGCCAGATTGCCGCTGAGCACGGCAATGCCGCCTTGCGGGTAAATGGGCTGGTGGCTGGGTCGGATGACTTCTTGGGCGAAAGGCGCGGGGGCGTCGTCCAGCTCTTCGCCTAATGTGCGGCCTGATACCGTTAACGCATCCAGGTGCAGGAAGGGGCGCAGTTCGCGCAGCAATGCCGGTACACCGCCAGCCTTGTGAAAGTCTTCCATGTAGTGCTGGCCAGACGGTTTAAGGTCAATGAGCACTGGCGTTTCGCGGCTGAGCGCGTCAACGCGCATCAGGTCTACATCGAAACCCATGCGGCCGGCGATGGCCGTCAGGTGCACGAGGCCATTGGTTGATCCGCCTATGGCTAGCAAAACACGCAGGGCGTTTTCAAATGCTTTCGCCGTCATGATGCGGTCGGGCGTCAGGCCTGTTTTGGCCATTTGAACAGCAAGCGTGCCGCTGCGTTCGGCAACCCGCATTCTGTCGGCGGTGACGGCTGGCGGTGCTGCGCCGCCGGCGACCATCATGCCCAGCGCCTCGGTCAGGCAAGCCATGGTGCTGGCTGTTCCCATGACCGAGCAGGTGCCGACACTAGCCACCAATTGATTGTTGACGTCGCTGATTTCCTGGTCGTCGATTTCGCCTGCCCGGTAGTTGCCCCAGTAGCGGCGGCAGTCGGTGCAAGCACCAACGCGTGTGCCGCGATGGGAGCCAGTCAGCATCGAACCGGTAACCACCTGGATGGCGGGTACGCCCGCCGACCCCGCGCCCATCAACTGCGCGGGAACTGTTTTATCGCACCCGCCGATCAATACGACCGCATCCATAGGCTGGGCCCGAATCATTTCTTCGGTATCCATGGACATCAGGTTGCGCAGATACATGCTGGTGGGCGATGAAAAGCTTTCGTGGATGGAGATGGTCGGGAACTCCATAGGCAGGCCGCCCGCCAGCAGAACGCCGCGCTTTATCGCCGCCAGCAATTGGGGGCTGTTGCCATGGCAGGGGTTGTAGGCGCTTTCGGTCATGGCAATGCCGATGATGGGCCTGTCCAATGCATCGTCGGTATAACCGGCGCCTTTGATGAAGGCTTTGCGCAGGAACGTCGAGAAACCTTTGTCACCGTAGTTGGTCAGGTTTTTTGTGAAGCCTCGATACTGGAATGCTTGTGTTTTCTCGGTCATATCGCTATAGTGCCTTCGTTAATTATTAATAATATTATCGATTATGCCGCTGCATCTAGCAAGGGCTAACTTATTCGACGGAGATACACTGCATGTTCAATGCTCGTACTTTTAAAAAAACGCTATTGGGCGCTGTTGTTGGAGTGGTGGGCCTTGCCCCCTTGGGCGCAGTGCAGGCTGCTTATCCTGAGCAGCCCATTAAATTGATTGTGCCGTACCCGCCAGGCGGCGCGACTGACGTTATCGGACGCGTTGTGGGCAAGGCATTGGCCGACCGGCTCAAAGTATCGGTGGTGGTTGATAACCGCAGCGGCGCTTCGGGCAGTATTGGCGCCGCAGAGGTGTCGCGCGCTAAGCCAGACGGCTATACGATCTTGCTGGGCGCCTTGACCAGCCACTCCATCTATCAAAATCTGTATAGCAAAAACACCACTTACGATCTGAATAAAGATTTCCAGCCGGTTGCCATCGTCGGTAAAGTGCCGCTGGTTTTTGTGGTCAATCCTTCCGTCAAGGCGAATACGCTGCCTGAACTGATTGCGCTTGCCAAGAAAGACCCAGAGCGCTACAGCATTGCTTCGGCTGGAACGGGCTCGCCCCAGCAAATGGCTGCGGCGCTATTCGGTATTACTGCTGATGTAAAACTGATTCCTGTACCGTATCGCGGTAGCGGCCCGGCCATGACCGATTTGGTGGGCGGGCAAGTCGATGCCATGATTGAAACCGTGCCGGCTGCTCAGTCGTTTATCAAGGCCAATAAACTGCGTCCGCTAGCCGTGACCTCGACAACGCGTGCGCCGACGCTGCCTGATGTGCCAACAGCTCAGGAAGCTGGATTGAGTGCGTTCGATGTCAGCTCGATGTTCGGCGTGCTGGCTCCTGCAGGAACGCCGGTGGAAAATGTGGAAATTCTGTCGCAGGCTGTTAAAGCCGCGTTGATGGATAAAGCCGTTCAAGAGTCGTTGCTGGGGCAGGGAGTGGTAGCAGGCTACCAGGATCCCGCGCAAACGAAACAAGCCATCAGCACTGAAATCGATAAGTGGCGCCAGGTAATCGACAAGGCAGGCATCAAGGCCGAATAAGCGGCTGGTTTGCTTTGTTCCGCTATGTTTCAGCCCGCGTCGACTTGGTCGGCGTGGGCTGATTTTTATTGTGTCGCTATTGGCGGGTGCGAACGCTTAGGCGGATTATGCGGGGATGTCGAGCGTTCCTTCCATGTATTGAGCCGCCGTCCCGGAAATATGGACGCGATCGTTTTCGACGCGGCAATGCAGCAGCCCACTGCGTTGCGATGCCTGTAGCGCAACCAGATTGAGTTTCTTCAGTTTATGAGCCCAAAATGGCGCGAGGCCCGCGTGTATGGAGCCTGTTACCGGGTCTTCTTCGCCGCCATTGGCCGGCCAGAAGTAACGCGAAACAAAGTCATGCTGTTTGCCGGGGGCCGTGACCACGACGTCCAGCGGGCCAAGTTGGATAAGCTTTTGCAGGTCTGGCACGACAGACCTGACTTCGTCTTCGCTTTCGTAAACGGCAAAGTAGGCTTGCTGGTTTTTCAGCACTTCTTTAGGACGAATGGACAATCCTTCCAGCAAGCTGGCAGGTATGGTTTCCACGGGTTCGGGCCGGCGCAGTGGAAAGCTCATTTCTATCGAACCGTCTTGCAATAGCGTAACGGCCAAGCTCCCGACGGCTTTGGCCGAGAAGCGGATGGTGGTCAGGTTTTTGTTTTTCTTGAATATGACAAATGCGCTGGCGAGCGTTGCATGCCCGCAAAAGTCGATTTCCTTCAGCGGGGAAAACCAACGTATTTGATATGCGCCATCTGGGCCATGAATAAAGAATGCGGTTTCCGATAGGTTGTTTTCAGTGGCTATCGACTGCATCAGTGATTCGGGCAGCCAGCTATCGAGCGGGACGACGGCGGCATAGTTGCCTTTGAAAACTTGATCGGTAAAGGCATCAATTTGGTAGATAGGGAGTTTCATTTGATAAGCCATATGATGGTTGTCTTCGGATATTATCAACGCAAGATACCAGATTCAGACGCTCGTAAGGCGTGTCAGGGATGATGGGGACATATCCGTGACGAGGATGGACATCGTGCCTGGATGGCGTTGACAAGCGCTTATCGCGCAGCGCAGAATATTTAGGCCCACGGCTTGGTCGCCGCGCCTTTTAATCTCGTATTGAATAAGGAGAGCGGCATGGCTGCTTCCTACGCAAGACTCGACAAGGATCAGTCGGCGGTCCTGTTTGTCGACCATCAGGCAGGCCTGTTGTCATTAGTACGCGATATCGATCCGGATAAGTTCAAGAATAATGTCCTGGCGTTGGCTGATCTGGCCAAATACTTCAAATTGCCGGTCATCCTGACCACCAGCTTTGAAGATGGGCCCAACGGCCCTCTGATGCCGGAACTCAAAGCCCTGTTTCCCAAAGCGCCATTCATTGCTCGCCCCGGCCAAATTAACGCCTGGGATAACGACGATTTCGTTGAGGCGGTCAAAGCCACAGGCAAAAAACAATTAATCATTGCCGGTATTGTCACCGAGGTTTGTGTCGCGTTCCCAGCGCTGTCGGCCTTGGAAGAGGGCTATGAAGTATTTGTGGCGACCGACGCGTCAGGCACTTTCAACGCGATTACCCGGGAGTCGGCCTGGCAAAGGGTGGCTGTGGCCGGGGCGCAATTGATGACGTGGTTTGGCATTGCCTGCGAACTGCATCGCGATTGGCGCAATGATGTCGAGGGACTGGCATTGTTGTTTTCCAAGCATATTCCTGATTACAGCAATCTGATCAATAGCTACGCTGCGGCCAAAGGCAATAGCAAAGGCAAAAAATAAGGCTTTCGGGCCTGCCGTCACCTATGGGGTGAACGGCATGGCGTTCCGTTATAGTCCGCTATATCTTCTTAGTCACCGCTTCAAGTCCAATGTGGAATACATTGAAGACAGGGTAGGCAAGCGATTGCATCTTGATCATGGCGTCCAGGCTGGTCGTCAGCAGGCGTTCAGAGGTTGTGGCTCCCGCCTTGCTGGCCTGGGTCCAGGCCTGATAGGTTGGGTGGGACGTCAGCGGCGTGCGTATCGTTGCAGCCGCTATGACCGATATCAGTATGACGCCTGTGAATAGGCTGGCGCCTTTGACCAGGCCATTGCGAAATCGCCAGCCAGTACTGGCTTGTAGAATCAACAGGCCGGTCTTGCCCAGGTGAACCAGTGCCCCGATCAGTGACAGGGTAAGCCCGAAGATGGGGGCTATGGTGGCTTCGTAGGCGCGTTTTCCTTCTTCTTCTCGCGCCTGCCCCGGGCCATAGGTGTCAGCCCGGTGGTTGTACGTTTTCAGGCTTTCGTTGGTCCGGCTTGCCAGCATAGGTTCGTAATATTTTTTGCTGAATTCCTCGCGTGTAATGGGCGCAACAGAAAGCGCTGCCGACGTTTCAGGGTACTGTAGAAACTCGCGCCATTTTTTTTGCACTTGCGGATGGCGGATATACTGTTCCTGGGTCAGTCCCAAGGGCAAGCCGTCCAGCTCAGTGTTCAGCCCTTTGCGTAGATACGCTTTACGCTGTTCTCCCACCAGATAGACGAAGGTGCCTTTGTCGCCGGTGCTCCAGGAGTCGGTGACAGGAATCCCTTGGGCCCTGACTTCATTGCGAACGCGAGGCGAAACGAAGGCCGGTACCAGTTCGCCTCCTCGCCGCTTGCCAATGGCGGCACGTCCCCACTCGCGGTTCTTGCTCTCTAGCTTGTCAAGGTATTTCTCCCAGGCTTTGTTGGCATAGATCCGGGTGCCTTCCAGACGTTTTTCATAGGTCTGCACCCGCATTTCATAGCTGAGTTTATATTGAAACGGAATACCCTTTTGACTTTCAGTATGGCGCTCATAAGCGCTGTCCAGGCCGCCGATCTGTTGGTCGATGACTCCTTTTAT
>DATJCP010000269.1:0-4666 GCA_035514715.1 Candidimonas sp. | reverse complement strand
TAGTCTGTAGACAAAATACGTCACATTGCGTTCTCAAGACCCTTATTTCCGTAAAGGAGCCGTCGGGCCATGCTGCATTCCTGTATCGACCATATTGTCATCACTGCCCCATCGCTGGAAGAAGGCGTGCACTACCTGTGCCAAACCCTGGGTGTAGACCCTCAAGTCGGCGGCGAACATGTCAGTATGGGAACCCACAACTGCCTATTAAAACTAGGCAGCGATATTTATCTTGAAGTCATTGCCACCAATCCTAAGGCAGCCTCGCCGTCCCGCCCCCGCTGGTTTCAACTGGACGATCCGCATTGGAATAGCAGCCCGAAACTGGCAACCTGGGTTGCGCGTACCAATGACATACAGTCAGCAGCGCAGGCAGCGGCGCCTATGCCCATAGGCCAGGTTCAGGCCATGTCACGGGGAAGCCTGAATTGGCTAATCAGCATCCCGGAAAACGGCACCCTTGCGCTGCAAGGCACCGCACCGGCATTAATCCAATGGAACACCCCAGCACATCCAGCCAGCGCCATGCAAGACCTTGGATGCAGCTTGATCCGTTTGGAAATATTTCACCACGAATCCGAACAACTTACCAGCATGCTGGACCGCATTGGCTTTGAAGGGAATCTTCAGGTTCTTCCTCTACGGCAAGGCACACAGCCTTATCTTGTTGCTCATATCCAAACTCCTGCCGGGCCGCGCCAATTGGGCGGCACAAACACTGGCCCGTATAATCAGCCATGATCGCAACATTATCCCAAAGCACGTCCTGGCCGGCACAACCGGCAACTCAACGAATCAGCGCGACAGCAAATCTGGCCGCCTGCACAGGACGATCAAATGAAAGTACCTAAGCGACTGCTCCCGCTAGTGGAAGAAGGCCTTATCGACGAAGTCATCAGCCAACTGATGAGCGGCAAGGAAGCCACGGTATATGTAGTGCGCAGCGGCGAATCCATTCGTTGCGCCAAAGTTTACAAAGACGCCAAACAACGCAGCTTCCGGCAAGCCGCGTCTTATCGCGATGGCCGCAAGGTGCAAAACAGCCGCCAGGCAAGAGCCATGGAAAAAGGCACCCGCTACGGGCGCCAGATGCAGGAAGAACATTGGCAGAACGCCGAGGTCGACGCCTTGTTCCGCCTGGCAAATGCGGGCATACGTGTGCCGCAACCCTATATTTGCACCGACGGCGTGTTGCTGATGGAGCTCGTAATCGATGAGGACGACAATGTCGCGCCACGCCTGAACGACGTCGACATGACCGAAGCACGCGCGCTGGAATTGCATACGCTGCTCATTAACCAGGTGGTCCGCATGCTGTGCGCCGGGGTGATCCATGGCGACTTGTCTGAATATAATATTTTGCTGGCTGCTGGCGGGCCGGTCATTATCGACTTGCCTCAGGCCGTTGACGCAGCAGGCAATAATGAAGCCGCCGCCATGCTGGAGCGCGACGTCGAAAATCTGGCGACCTTCTTCGGTCAATTCGCGCCGCAGCTGCTTGCCACCAATTATGGCAAGGAAATCTGGGCGCTATATGAAGCCGGCGAGCTGGACATAACCACCCCGCTGACCGGCCATGTGGAAGCTGACACGCGACCAGTCGACCTGGGAGCGCTGATGGATGACCTGGAAGACGCCCGCCTCGAAGAAGAGGCTCGTATACGATACGAACAGGAAATGCGCGGCGCCGCGTAATTAAAGCCGGTGGCGGGTAATGTCTCGTCGGGTTAGCGCAAATGATGCTTAATCCGGCATATACATACGCGATTTCACGTCGCCATCAAAACCATCTGAAAACAAACTCAAAAAGGAACTTCGTTGGAAGCCAACTCCATCCAGTACATTGCCGCGGGAATATTCGCCATCGCCTTGCTGCACACTTTTGCCGCCAAGACATTTGAAAAACTCGCACACCGCCATCCGCGCCATGCGGGACTTTTGCACCTGCTGGGCGAAGTTGAAGTCGTATTCGGATTTTGGGCCGCTGTCCTGATCATCGCGATGGCTTTAGGTGTCAGCGGCAGCGATGCCATGGCATATGCTGAGTCGCGCAACTATACCGAACCGCTATTCGTATTCGTGGTGATGGTGGTTGCGGCATCGCTCCCCATTCTGACCGCCGTCATGCGGCTGGTGAACCTGCTGGCGCGCTGGATACCCGTACGCGACACCACGGCCAGGGTGTGGCTTAGCCTGGCGCTGGTGCCATTGGCCGGCTCGTTGATTACAGAACCCGCAGCCATGACCATTGCCGCCCTGATGCTGGGCCCGCAAATATTTCACCGCAACACGCCTGAGCGCCTGAAATATGCAGCCTTGGGGGTGTTATTCGTCAACATTTCCATTGGCGGCACATTGACGTCCTACGCGGCGCCGCCGGTCTTGATGGTGGCTGCCACATGGAACTGGGATAGCGCTTTCATGCTGGCCACTTTCGGCTGGAAGGCCGCCCTTGCAGTCATCATCAATGCAACGCTGGTAACGCTGCTGATCAAGGATTACGCGCAGGACCCCGACCAGTCGCCAAGCGATAAAGCACCGCAAGCCATGTCGCCGATCGTTATCGCGATTCACCTGGCATTTCTGGCATCCGTTGTCATCTTTGCCCACCACCCCGTGATTTTCCTGGGCATATTCCTGTTCTTCATTGGCTACACCCAGGCATATTCGCGCAGTCAAAGCCGCTTGCTGATCAAAGAAGCGCTGCTGGTCGGGTTCTTCCTGGCAGGGTTGGTGGTGCTGGGCGGCATGCAGCAATGGTGGCTGCAACCCATCGTATCGTCGCTGGCCCCGGCTGCGCTCTTTATCAGCGCGCTAGGCCTGACGGCCATTACCGACAACGCGGCCCTGACCTACCTGGGATCACTGATCGTGGGGATGTCGGACCAGTCCAAATACATGCTGGTTGCCGGTGCAGTTGCGGGTGGTGGCCTGACCGTCATTGCCAACGCCCCCAACCCTGCCGGAGTAGCCTTGCTGCGCGGGGGCTTTCAGCACCAATCTGTGGGAATGGGCGCCCTGCTCCTCGGCGCCCTGCCGCCGACAGCAATAGCGGCGGCCCTGTTCTTCTTTGTCTGACGCGTCACTCGGGTTGGTTAGCCAGGTTTTCTGAAATCGCTGGCTATCCATTTCTCAGCGCTTTCAGCGCTTAGCTTGAAGCTGGGCGCCACCTCGACCTGAGCAAGCTGCTCGCTTGCCTCGTCGTAGGCGCTTAGCAAGGCATAGGGATGATCATCATCAGGCACGATATCCAGCTTGATGGTCAATCGCCCCGTCGCCGTTCTAACCTTGAGGCTTTTGTGCAGCAGGGCATGCAGCTGTTGCTCATGCCGGCGCAGCACTTCGGACGCTGTCTTGACCAAGGTATAAAACGCGGCAGAATCAAGCGGCTTGGGATCCTTTTTATTGCGGCCCATGGTCCAAGGGCCTACCAGCGCAGGCTCGTCCTCGCCATCCAGGATCATTTCCACCGCCCAACCGTCGTCGTCTTCGTTTTTTATAACGCGGGCTGTCCAGCCGTCGTCGCACCAAAAGCCAGGCTCTTGCCGCTTGGTGTCATGTTCGGGGATGTCATCGGACATATCCTGGTCTGCTAAAGGCATATCATTCACTGTGGCACTGCTCCGCTTGCTGTGATTATTACCAGTAGTAGAAGCTAAACGCGCACCTTTGGCAAATCTGTGCGCGACAAGATGATCTACGCGAAGCGTCCGTTCACCAGCCATTGCACAGCTTCGTTTGCTGCCGCCATGCCCATGGCCGCTGTAACGGTCACGACCGAACCGTACCCTGCGCAGGACAAGCCTTGCAAAGCCCCCGCCTGTTCCGCGGAGCGCTTATCTTGCTCCTGCCCCGGATCACTAGAACCCGACACTTGCCACTGCGTCGGCAACAACACCGGCTGATCAAACCATAAACCCCGCACGCCCATTTTAGGTATGCGCTTGCGTGGCTTGCCCGCATGATCAGAGGCTTTAGGGTAACGATGCTGCCGGCGCAAGGTATTGCGCAGCTTGGCAAGCAAGGCATCATTCACGGCAAGGGACAGATCCCCGGCGCGCAAACTGAGCGGATTGGTTTTTCCGCCTGCCCCGCCGCACACCACGATGGGAATGTTGCGCGTGCGCGCTTCCAGGATCATGGCGATCTTGGCCTGCGCCTGGTCAGTGCAATCGATAACCAGGCTGGCATCGGCGGCAAACAATGCCGACACATTATCCGGACCGACAAAGTCGTCGATCATCTGGACGCGGCATTCGGGATTAATGCCATGTACACGCTGGCCCATGGCCACCACTTTGGATTGCCCCAAGGTATCGCTTAAGGCATGTAGCTGGCGATTTATGTTGGACTCGGCAATATGGTCGAGATCGATCAGGCTGATCGCGCCCACCCCGCAACGGGCCAGGGCTTCAGCGCACCACGAACCAACGCCCCCTATTCCCGCCACGATAACGTGTGCGGCACGCAAGCGTTGCAGGCTATCAGGGCCGTACAAACGTTCAAGGCCGCCAAAACGGCGTTCGGTATCAAATTGGCAGGTATCAGGCATGGCGAGGCAAAAACAATTAACGGAAAATGTGGCGCAACGGTATCACGTCCATGACCATGATAAAGCCTGCACCCTTGCAAGTGATCTAAAATGACAACTATTACGCACTTGAAT
>DATJCP010000268.1:0-7286 GCA_035514715.1 Candidimonas sp. | reverse complement strand
AGCGCCGCACAACAGGCGCGGTCTCGCGCCGTGCTGCCGCAGAAGCCCGGCCTGGCCTTTGATTTGCAAGTGTCAGAAGTGGTGGCAATGGGCGCCTATCCTTTTGCCGCTCTTTCGGTGGGCGAAGTCGATGCGCTTGTGATGCGGTCTTTGGAAATGGCCGACGTGCTGCATTTAAGCCAGCGGCGCTATCTAGAGCTGTCGGGAGGCGAGCAGCAGCGGGCGCAGTTCGCCCGCGTAATCTTGCAAATCCTTGCCGAACGCCAAGCCGACCCGCATGGGCGATATATGCTGCTGGATGAACCCACAGCCAGCCTGGATCCGTTGCATCAGCAAGGGCTATTGAAAACGGTGCAGAAATTAGCGCGCGCTGAGCATATCGGGGTGTTGGTTATTTTGCATGATATCAACTTGGCAGCGTGCTGGAGCGACCGTATTGCCCTGTTATCGCAGGGTTCGATAATTGCTTGCGACACACCTGGGCGTGTATTGACGCACGAAAACCTGAAACAGGTCTATGGTGTAGATGTCCACGTCATGCCACACCCGCGCCAGCCGAGTAAGCCACTAGTGGTGTTCGGGTAAACATCAACGCGCATTTCGGTTATTCTTCACCTTACAATGAATAAACCTTCTTACCCCCATCCCATTATTGCGCGCGAAGGCTGGCCATTTCTGGCCGGTATCGTGCTGGTGTCGATAGCTGTCAGTTTCTGGTCGGGCGCTGCCTCGATTCCGTTCTGGATATTGTCGATTTTTGTGTTGCAGTTTTTTCGCGATCCGGCGCGTATTGCGCCTGAAGGCGAATTTAACGTCCTGTCGCCTGCCGATGGCCGTATTGTGGCTGTCGAAGAGGTCCGGGATACCTATGCTGATCGCGACGCGCTCAAAATCAGCGTATTCATGAACGTGTTCAATGTCCATTCCAATCGTGCGCCTGTCGACGGTTCGGTGGTTTCCGTTAATTATTTTGCCGGCCAGTTTTTCAATGCTTCCCTGGATAAGGCTTCCCTAGAGAACGAGCGCAACGCTACGGTATTGCGTACCAAACAGGGGCATATTGTTACCGCCGTACAGGTGGCCGGCCTGGTGGCCAAACGCATTCTTTGTTATACCAAGCCTGGCGAATCGCTGTATGCTGGGCAACGCTACGGTTTCATCCGCTTTGGTTCGCGCGTCGATGTTTATCTGCCCCCGGGTTCGCGTCCCCGCGTTGCCATAGGCGATAAAGTTTGCGCAACCAGTACGGTACTGGCTGAATTACCCGAAAGCCCTGCCGACACACAAGAGTAAAGCCTATGCCCAATTTCTCATCGGACGAAGCCCGTCGCCGCAGCATCTACTTGTTGCCGAATGCTTTCACGACAGCAAACCTGTTCGCGGGGTTTTATGCCGTAGTGCAGGCAATGAACGGCCGATTCGAAATGGCGGCCATTGCCATTTTTCTGGCTATGGTCTTCGACGGCATGGATGGGCGCGTTGCCCGATTGACCAATACGCAGTCCGCTTTCGGCGAGCAGTACGATTCGCTGTCGGACATGACTTCGTTCGGGATAGCGCCCGCCTTGGTCATGTATGTGTGGTCCTTGCAAAGCCTAGGCCGCTGGGGCTGGCTAGCCGCATTTATTTATGTGGTGGGCGCGGCCTTGCGCTTGGCTCGTTTCAATACCAATATCGCCGTGGTCGACAAGCGGTTTTTTCAAGGCTTGCCTAGTCCGGCTGCGGCGGCGCTAGTTGCCGGGTTTTTGTGGTTGGCAGTCGATAACAAGCTGTCATTGGCTAGCGAAACCATTGCGTGGCTGTCGTTTGGGTTTACGGTATATGCCGGTATCGCCATGGTAACGAATGCACCTTTTTACAGCGGCAAAAGCTTTGCCCTGGGCCGCAGCGTGCCATTCTGGGTAATGTTGCTGCTGGTCGGCGCATTTGTGTTTGTATCCAGCGATCCACCCATCGTGCTTTTTGGGCTTTTTGTTGTGTATGGCCTGTCGGGCTGGGTCATCATGTTCTGGCGCTGGCGTCGTGCCCGTGAACTGACTCGTCTGCGTCAAGAGGGCCTGGATGAACGGGAAAGCACGATCGCCCCAACTTTTTCCGAACCGACGGTCTATCAGCCATTGAAGCAAGACAAGCCGGTTCTGCCTGGCGATAGCGCTGCGCCGCAGGATAAGCCGCGCGACCCCGGCGCGCTTTAGCCCGTTAACCGCCGCTAGTTTAGCCAGACGTTATCGGGGTCGAACATAGGGTCGGGGCCGGGGTGAAAGCGCGTCACTTTCGTGCCGTCGGTTCCGAAATACACGTACATCAGCGAATTCCAGCTGCCGCTTTGCCGATATCGGTAACTCCATACAATTTGCGTTGATGATGGCAAGCCCACGGTGTCTATCTTGGCGGGCGGCCCGAATTCACACCGTACCTGTTCCGGTGTCCAGGTGCCGCTAGCCAGAACTCGAAAATGTTCGTCGGTTAGCAAGGACTGGATACTGTCGGTATTGCCTGCGGCGTCTACATTGGTGCCCCAGGCATACTGCCCCATAGGCTGCATGGTCCAGATTAGTCGTTGGCCGCCGTTTTTGGCAGGGCAGGAATAATTCGGCTGGCCATACTTCGCTTCCACTTGTTGCAAAGGGGTGCCGGGAGGGGTGTCGGCCATATTTGCGCAAGCAGATAGCAGTCCAATCGACAGCGCTAATACAGTTGCCTTGCCCAAGCGCGCCAAAGTAAGAGTTTTCATAATGGATTCTGCCAAGATTGAATGGTTGTGTCTGGGTATTTTAGGCGTATGCAGAAGGTTTGTAATTGGGGCATGAAAGGGGTGGCAGGTATTCGGTTAGGCGAGTGGCTGGTCATTCCGCTATAATGTTTTTTTTTCTTGGGCCGTGCATGCACAGATGCATGGTGCGGCACTTGTTAAAAATTGTTGTTTTTTTCAATCATTGCACGTCAGGGCACCTCGGCTCTGTCGCTTGTTAAAGAGGCTAAATAATGTCTGTTGCTGACATCAAAAAATCCGACATCGTCGCACAATATCAACGTGCTCAAGGCGATACCGGTTCCCCCGAAGTACAAGTCGCGCTGCTTACAGCACGCATCAACGAACTTACCGGCCACTTCAAAGCGCACATGAAAGACCACCACTCGCGTCGTGGCTTGTTGCGCATGGTCAGCCGTCGCCGCAAATTGCTAGATTACCTCAAGGGCCGCAATCCCGATTCGTATCGTTCGCTTATCGAAAAGCTCGGTCTGCGTAAGTGATACTCGGGGCTGGCTCCCCATGATGTGCAACCGTGCACGCTACGATCAAGATCGTGGTGTGCACGGTTTTTTCTATTGTAAGGATATTCCCCAATGTTTAATAAAGTGAGCAAATCGTTTCAGTACGGTCAGCACACGGTGGTCCTTGAGACGGGCGAGATTGCTCGCCAGGCCTCGGGTGCCGTACTGGTTTCGATTGAAGATACTGTTGTTCTTGCGACTGTTGTTGCTGCCAAAACCGCCAAGGCCGGCCAAGATTTTTTCCCCCTGACCGTCGACTACGTAGAAAAAACCTACGCAGCAGGCCGTATTCCCGGTGGTTTCTTCAAGCGTGAAGGGCGTCCTTCCGAAAAAGAAATCCTGACCTCGCGCCTGATCGATCGTCCTTTGCGCCCCTTGTTCCCAGAAGGCTTCTACAACGAAGTCCAGGTCATTATCCACACTGTTTCGGTCAATCCCGAAATTGATCCCGATATGGCCGCCATGATCGGCGCATCGGCCGCACTGGCCATTTCCGGTATCCCTTTTGACGGCCCCATCGGCGCTGCACGCGTGGGTTACGTCAACGGTCAGTATGTCCTGAACCCCACCAGCACCCAGTTGAAAGAATCCGATATGGATCTGGTTGTGGCAGGCACTGAAGCGGCCGTGTTGATGGTCGAGTCCGAAGCCAAGCAATTGTCTGAAGAAGTCATGTTGGGCGGTGTGGTGTTCGGCCACGAGCAAATGCAAGCTTGCATCAATGCCATTCACGACCTAGTCGCTGAAGCCGGCAAGCCCGAATGGGATTGGCAAGCCGCTCCCAAGAACGAAGCGTTGACAACAGCCGTTACTGCCGCTGCCCAGGAACCCCTGCAAGCTGCGTATCAAGTGCGTGAAAAGCAGGCGCGTACGGCTCAGTTGCGCAGCGTCTATGCTGACGTCAAGGCCAAGTTGCAAGAGCATGCTGTCGCCAAGGGCGAAGCGGCTCCTGATAACGTCGTTGTCGAAAACATGCTTTTCGACCTCGAATCCAAAATCGTGCGTGGCCAGGTCCTGAACGGCGAGCCTCGTATCGACGGTCGCGATACGCGTACTGTGCGTCCTATCAGTGTTCGCTTGGGTGTGTTGCCCCGCGCGCACGGCAGTGCTTTGTTCACACGCGGTGAAACCCAGGCGCTGGTGGTAGCTACATTGGGCACCAAGCAAGACGAGCAAATCATCGACTCCATCATGGGCGAGTCGCGTGACCGCTTCATGCTGCACTACAACTTCCCTCCGTTCGCTACCGGCGAAACGGGTCGTTTCGGTTCGCCAAAGCGCCGCGAAATCGGCCACGGCCGCTTGGCCAAGCGTTCGCTGGTTGCCATGCTGCCTGAAGCGCAAGATTTCCAGTACACGATTCGCGTCGTTTCTGAAATTACCGAGTCCAACGGTTCTTCGTCCATGGCTTCGGTCTGCGGCGGTTCGTTGGCCATGATGGACGCCGGCGTGCCTATCAAAGATCACGTTGCTGGCGTAGCCATGGGCCTGATCAAAGACGGCGGCAAGTTCGCTGTGCTGACCAACATTCTGGGCGACGAAGATCACCTCGGCGACATGGATTTCAAGGTGGCGGGCACTGTGCAAGGCATTACCGCCTTGCAAATGGATATCAAGATCCAGGGCATCACCAAAGAAATCATGCAGGTTGCATTGGCTCAAGCCAAAGAGGGTCGCCTGCATATTCTGGAAAAAATGAAGGAAGCTATCGACGGTTCCCGTACCGAGCTTTCCGAATTTGCCCCGCGTATGCTCAGCATCAAGATCAACCCAGAAAAAATCCGTGACGTGATCGGCAAGGGTGGCGCAACCATTCGTGCCCTGACCGAAGAAACCGGTACGCAGATCGATATCGGCGACGATGGCACGATCACCATTTCCAGCGCTGATCTGGACAAAGCTCGCGAAGCAGAGCGCCGCATCAAGGAATTGACGGCCGACGTGGAAGTGGGTCAGGAATACGAAGGCCCAGTGCTGCGTTTGCTGGACTTCGGCGCCATCGTTCAGGTCTTGCCTGGCCGTGACGGTTTGCTGCACATTTCCGAAATCGCCAACTATCGCATCGCCAATATCAATGACGTGCTGAAAGTCGGTCAATTGGTTCGCATCAAGGTTATCGAAGCCGACGACAAGGGCCGTTTGCGCTTGTCCATGAAGGCTATCGGCGGCATTGAAGCCCAGGGCGGCCCTCAAGGTCCCGTGGCAACGCCTGCTGCTGAAGTCTGATCGGAATAGGGGAGGGTCGGGTTGCGCTTGCTAATCCGACTGGGGCGCCTAGGCAACCCACTTCCCCAAGTCATCATCTCAGGCCAAAAAAGACATCTTAGGGTGTCTTTTTTTATCGGCGCTTAGTCATCGCTATTGGATGTCATGGCGGAATATATCAGGCATATTCAAGGATCAACAATGAGCCAGGAAGCCAGCAAAATCAAAGAAGCGGTAGCACGTGGCAAGCAACGGTTTTTCGAGTTGCACCCGGAATTGTTGTTAGAGGTTGACGCGATTAGCGGTCAGGAAGCAGATACGCGGCGCGCAGCTCTGGATGAGTTGCGCGAGGTCGTCAGATATCGCGTAATTGCAGGTTTCGCAAAAAGAGCAGGAAAAGATAGCCTGCTGATGCTGATGGAGTTGGGAACAGACTCCAAAGAAGAGCTGGCCCTACTTATCGAAGCTCAGAATACACAGATAAAAAAATCGGTAGGCATATAGAAGCCGTTGTGCTGAGCTTACGTGTAGGTCGTTTAGGGGATTATTGTTCATGATGGCTTGCCGTGTTGATGGGCGGCATTTTTGCCATAAAGTAGACGTAAAAAAGCCTGCCGGTTAGGGCAGGCTTTAATATACATATAGAGCAAATGCGGAACGTCTTGTGCGGAACATTTTGTTTTATGTCTAAACTAAAATGTTCGGTAATCCGCGCCATTGCTTGGTGCACCCACCCGGAATCGAACCGGGACGGCCAGTGGCCGAGAGATTTTAAGTCTCTTGCGTCTACCTATTCCGCCATGGGTGCGCGGGGTACTTCGTAGTTAAGCCAAGTATTATGGCATAGTTTTTTGACATGCGGAAATTGGCTGTATTCATTCACCAAGCACTATGGCGTGGATGCGGTTGCGTCCTGCATGTTTGGCGGCGTATAGCTGAGCATCGGCTTGGGTTAGCAATTCCTGCGCACTGAAGCCGCTACCTTGTAATGTGGCAATGCCGATGCTGAGCGTCAGTCGTGGGGTGTTCGCTAAGGTATTGGGTAGGTCAAGCTGGGCAACGCCTTGATGAATGTGCTCGGCCACTCTCCGGGCGCTCTGGGCGCTGGTGTCTGGCAGCAGGCAGGCGAACTCTTCGCCGCCGTAGCGTGCCGCCAGGTCGGAAGAGCGGCCGGCGCTGTTCTCCAGAACGCTGGCAATACTGCGAAGATAGCTATCGCCCACGGTGTGACCGTAGTGATCGTTTACGCTCTTGAAATGGTCCATATCAATGATGAGCAAGCTTAGTGGCGATCCTTTGCGTTGTTGGCGAGCGTGTTCGCGTGCGAGTGCCTGATCGAAGTGCCTGCGGTTGGCCAAGCCGGTCAGGCTATCGGTCTGGCTCAGTTTCTCCAGTTCTTGGTGAGTATCCTGCAGCGCTTGCTTCTGTCGTGTAATCAGCTGGTTGCTGTTGGCCAACTGGCGGGCCAAGTGACGATACCTGCGCAGCATCAGGTAAAAAAATATGGCGAGCAGGGATACGGCCGCGCTGGCGGCTAACAATAAGATGCGTTGGCTGCGTTCGGCTACGTAGCGCTCGATAAACTGGCGCTCGCCATCTTCATGTTTGGTGATGGAAGCCGAGGAGTCTATGGCTGCAAGGTAAAGATCAAACGCTGCTGCGATGCGTTGGTGCTGTGGGGTGCTGCTGAAGTAGAAGCGATAGGCGCGGGGGTATTCGTGCAGTGTGTATACGGGCTCCAGGTCGAAGAGATCCTGCTGATAGCGCTTTTCGATGAAGATATCTTTGTTGAATACGGCTACGTC
>DATJCP010000267.1:0-2001 GCA_035514715.1 Candidimonas sp. | reverse complement strand
GGCCGTTTTTACCCCCGTCAGCGACAGCGATGTACGCGAGCTTTTAACCCGTTACACGTTGGGCGAGCTGGTTTCCCTGCGCGGCATTACCGCCGGCATCGAAAACACCAATTATTTCCTGACTACGACGCAAGGCGAATATGTATTGACCTTGTTCGAAGTCTTGACTTACGAGCAGTTGCCTTTTTACATAGAGCTCATGCACCACTTGGCCGAGCGGCATATACCTGTGCCGCAGCCACAAACCTTGCGCGACGGCACCCGCCTGACTGTGATGCATGGCAAACCCTGCGCAATTGTTACCCGCCTGTCAGGCGGCTACGAACCGGCGCCCAGCGCGGCGCATTGCGCCCTGGCGGGGGAAACCCTGGCACGCGCCCACTTGGCCGCTCAAGACTTCGGAATCAAGCAGCCCAATTTGCGCGGCCTGCCCTGGTGGCAGCAAACCATACCGAAAGTCCTGCCTTTCCTAAGCAGCGAACAAACCATGCTGATACAGCAAACGCTGGCCGAACAAACCGCATTTGCCGCCAGTGATACCTACCTGTCGCTGCCATCAGGCCCCGCGCACTGCGATCTGTTCCGCGATAACGTCCTGTTTGACGGCACCTTCGAAATGCCCCGCATGGGCGGTTTCATCGACTTTTATTTCGCCGGATGCGACACTTGGTTGTTCGACGTGGCGGTCAGCGTCAACGACTGGTGCATTGAGCGCAATACGGGCGTTCTCGAAACAGACAAGCTGCAGTCCTGGCTGAGTGCCTACGCGGCGGTGCGCCCATTCACAGCCGAAGAAAGAATGGCATGGCCCATCTTGCTGCAAGCGGCCGCACTACGCTTCTGGGTATCGCGCCTATACGATTTTTATCTGCCGCGCCCCGCCCAAACGCTCAAGCCGCACGACCCGAGGCACTTCGAACGCATTTTGCACGAACGCCGATCAACTGTCACACTGGCCCTTCCCTAAGCCCAGCCGCTATTATTGAACTATGCTCTTTTGAGCAATCACCATAGACGCTCTCAGCGTCTTTAGGAAGCACCACCGATTATGCAAGCTGCCATCCTTCCCATCACATCCGGCTGGGCCTGGATACAAGATGGATTCAAGCTCTTCAAGCGTCAACCCATGGCGATGTTCTTCTGGAGCCTGATGACGGGATTCTTCATTACTGTCAGCTATCTAATCCCGCTGCTGGGACAAATGGCGCTCATTGCCAGCACCCCGCTGCTGACGTTTATTACCCTGTGCGCCTGTCGCAACATAGCCGGCGGGCGCCCTATGCTGCTACCCATGTGGCTGGAACCTTTGAAGGATGGCGATACCCGCAAGCGTCTATTCGGCTTAGGCTTTGCGTATCTGGCCTGCTGCTTGGCCGGCGGTTTCCTGGCCACCCTGCCCTTTATCGATAACCTGATGAGTGCTATCAATGCAGAAGGCGCCATAGATGAAGCTGCGCTGATTTCAGCCATGCGTGGGCCCTTCATCACTTTCGCGCTGTTGTATGTAGTGATTTCAGCCTTGTTCTGGCATGCACCGGCGCTGATAGGCTGGCACCGCATCAAGATAACCCAGTCGCTGTTTTTTTCCATGGTGGCTTGCTGGCGCAATAAGTGGCCGTTCCTGGCCTATGGGGCCAGTTGGGCGGCAATTTTCTTTGCTGTGCAAACGGTGGGTTCGTTTCTGAACATCCTGGGGTTGTCGCCCGAAATGGCGCAAATGCTGCTTACCCCGGTGAACATTGTTGTGGCAGCGGTTTTGTATTGCAGTTTTTACCCAGCTTATGTCAGTGTGTTTGGGGCGAATTATCCGACGGCTGACGGGAGTGCAGATCAGAAGTCAGAAAACGTATAGCGATTGAGTCAACGCAACCGATCGGCAAGAAAATCGATAAGGACACGCACCCGATAAGGTATCTGCCGGTTGCTCGGCAGCATGACATAGACGCCTAGCTCCGGTGGAGGATAAGCAATCAAAATCGGCTTGACGTATCCTGCCTCGAT
>DATJCP010000266.1:0-2391 GCA_035514715.1 Candidimonas sp. | reverse complement strand
AAATGCCACATACACCATCATCAGCGAACCGACGATAAGCACGGCAATGTTGTAGTCCAGGCCGAACAACAACACGATGAGCTTGCCCGCGCCCACCATTTGCGCAATCAGGTACAAAGCAATGATCAGCAGCGATGCGCTAGCTGCCAGTACCCGCATGGGCGTTTGCGACAAGCGAAACGACGTCACGTCGGCAAAGCTATAGCGCCCAAGGTTGCGCAAGCGCTCGGCGATCAGGAACATCACCACGGGCCAGCCGAACAGAAAGCCGATAGCGTAGATCATGCCATCGAAGCCGCTGACGTACACCATGCCGGCGATTCCCAGAAATGATGCTGCAGATAGATAGTCGCCGGCAATCGCCAGGCCATTCTGAAAGCCCGTCAGCCCGCCGCCTGCTGTGTAGAAGTCAGACGTGGTGTGCGTACGCTTGGCGGCCCAATAAGTGATACCCATGGTGCCGGCGATAAAAACCAGAAACATGATGATGGCCGATGCATTGGCCTGACCGGGCTGTGCCGCGCTGGCCAAGCCTGTCATCGCGAAAAACAGCCACGAACCGTGAAGTAGTTTCTTCATGCCAAGTCCTTCACGATTGCGCTCAGCAAGGGATCGAACACCTTGTTGGAAAGATAGACATAACCGGAAACCAGCACCACGGCGCTGAACACCACGATGGTTCCTGTCATGATGCCTATGCTCATGGTCATGCCGGGAAGCGAACGCCCGAACAGTTCGGGATTAAAGGCCAGTGTCAGGATAAAACCCGCGTAAATCACGACAGTGATCGCAAAAAACAAAAGCCCCATCCGCCCGCGCCGCCTAAGCAATTCCTGGTATTTAGGATGCCGCATGACGGCTGTTACCACATCGTTCGATGATTTCATTTCACCTTGTCTCCGTTATTCTTAAAGGGATTCCATAGCCTGAATCAAAGCCGCGAACCCGTTGCAGGCCGCGTTATATTCCGTCGCTTTTTTCCAGCGATCTATGCGCCTCAATATAAATCCATATCCAGGCGCCGGACAGGCGACCTTGGTCGTAGGGGAACGCCCGTATATACGGACGGAACAGATGCCTGAAGCCCGGAAAAACCACCGGCCTATAATCAACATGAGCCCATGCCGCCCACCCTGGGCCGCAGGAACCCGATTACTGATTGCCAAGTCCATGAACACCCCCACCAAACTTCTTGTTGTAGATGACGACCTGGTAACCTGCGCGCGGCACAAAGCCTACTTTGAAGGCCAAGGCTATGCCGTCGCCGTCGCAAACAACGGCCAGGAAATGTGGCGCGATATGGAACTGAAGCCCGCGGCCCTGGTGCTGTTGGACATAGGCCTGCCGGGCAAGGACGGCCTGGAACTCGCCCGCGAACTACGCGCCCATGACGATTACCTGGGGATCATTCTTGTCAGCGGGCGCGATGACGACATCGACAAAATCGTAGGCCTGGAATCCGGCGCCAACGATTACGTGACCAAGCCGTTCAATTCACGAGAACTGCTGGCGCGGGTAAAAATCGTCTTGCGGGAAACCCACCACCGGCGCCCCGAATCCGCCGGCCATCAGCGCTCTTTCGGCGGCTGGACTCTGGATCTGTCCTACCGCAAGCTGCTTGACGACAAGGGCAAGGAAGTGATTCTTTCCAAAGGCGAAATGGATTTGCTGGTGGCATTGGCACGCCGCCCCGGCATTGCGCTGGGCCGCGACTCCTTGATGCAAAGCGTCAGCCTGCGCCCCTGGGATGCATCGGACCGCAGCATAGACGTGCTGATCTCCAGACTTCGTAAAAAGCTGGAAACCGACCCCAAGAATCCCCAGCTAATCGTGACTGTACGCAGCGAGGGCTATGCGCTGATCGCCGGCGGCCAACAACACTGAACGCAATGCGTCGCAACTATCCAGGCACAAGTTTTCAAGCTCATCCATCAAGCTGACCGCCGCCACCGCATCCACATGCGGACTAGCGGATATCTTCTGCAGGGCACGCGCGGTGTCGATAACACGCACCATGCCCAGGTTGCCGGCGGCGCCTTGCAAACGATGGGCGTGCGCCGCTACGGACGTCCAGTTCTGATGCGTCGCCGCAAGGCGAGCCTTGCCCTGAGCCGTTGCCACACTGGCCCGGAATATATTCAATAGTTCCAGCAACATGCCGCCGCCCAGTTCCTCAAGTTCGGCCGCTATCCAGTCCATATCCAGCAAAGCCCCCGGCTCCACCGTATCGACCGGCATTTTTACGGTACACACAGGCTCAGGCACGATATCGACACCGATATGGCCTGCCGTAGCCAAATGCAGCGCGCCATTCAATTCAGCAGAGGTAAAGGGCTTGCTCAGGAAAGCCGATACACCCGCCACCAGGGCGCGTTCCATGGCATCTTGAGA
>DATJCP010000265.1:0-1674 GCA_035514715.1 Candidimonas sp. | reverse complement strand
CCGGGCTAGCGCACGACGCGCTGGGCCGCCGTTTCGCCGTGGCCCATCACCCTCGTTTCGCCACTATCCTGTCACGCCGCGAACCTACCTGGTTCGAACCCGACAGCCTATTGCCCGACCCCTACGACGGCCTGCTTGATGACCGCAAGGGGTCACCCTTGCCCGTACACGATTGCCTGGGCATGAGTCTATATATAGAGGGGCGTTTATGGGGAGCGATCACACTGGATGCCCTTAAGACCGGCACATTCGACGCCGCCGCCCAAGCCGAACTGCAGCGCTACGGCCTGATGCTGGCTGCCGCCATACGAATTACCGCGCTCGAAAAAGAAAACCGCAATTTGCGGCAACTGGGCAGCAGCGTTAGCGATTCGATGCAAATCATCGATGAAAACGAAATACTCGGTACAAGCGCAGCCATTTCAGAATTGCTGCACGAACTGGACATCGTGGCCGACTCTGATCTACCTGTGTTGTTGCTAGGGGAAACGGGAGTAGGCAAAGAACTGTTTGCCCGGCGGGTGCACCGCCATTCCCGGCGCAGCGCCAAACCCATGATCCATGTGAACTGCGCCGCCCTACCCGAGTCGCTGGCGGAAAGCGAATTGTTCGGACACGTCAAAGGCGCTTTCTCGGGCGCCACCAGCGACCGGGCCGGCCGTTTCGAAACCGCCCAAGGCGGAACTTTATTCCTGGACGAGGTCGGGGAGCTATCCCTTTCCATACAAGCCAAGCTGCTGCGCACCCTGCAAAACGGCGAAATCCAGCGGCTGGGAACCGACGAGACCATCAAAACCGATGTACGCATCATTGCCGCCACCAACCGCCAACTAAAAGAAAGCACGCGCTCAGGCGACTTCCGGGCCGACCTGTACCATCGGCTATCCGTCTATCCCGTCCACATTCCCCCTTTGCGCGAACGCGACCACGATATCCTGCTACTGGCGGGGCATTTTCTTGAGTTCAACCGAACACGCCTGGGCCTGCGCGGAGTGCGTCTGTCATATGCCGCCGAGCGGGCCTTGCTAAGCTATGGCTGGCCAGGAAATGTCCGCGAACTGGAACACGTAATCAGCCGAGCCGCCTTGAAAATGCTTAGCCGGGGCGCATCGCGCGACCAGATACTGACCTTGGGGCCAGAATTGCTGGACCTGGACATCGTGGAGCCTGCAGGAGAAAAATTTCAGGATATCCACGTGTCGCGGATCGACGGGGCCAGCCCATCAAACGCCGATGCCCTTGCCCAAGAAACCGACGATGATTTGTACGCCAGCGAACCATTCTATGGGCCGGGCACATCACTAATTGCCAACCCGGCAAGCCCTTATAGTCATGAGCAAAAAATCGTGCCCATGCGTACCGCACTCGAAGACTGTCAGCGCCAGGCTATACAGCATGCGCTGACAAGTACCAATTACAACTGGGCTCAAGCCGCCCGTTCTCTACAGCTAGACTCCAGCAATCTGCACAAACTGGCCAAAAAGCTGGGGCTTAAATAGCAACGAAAAGCGGCCTAGCGCCCCAAGGCCTGCGCGCTTACGCCGCCAGCCATGCCCATATCGGTTTTTGGAAAATCGATGATACGCACACGCACTTCATTTTCAGGAATGCCCGTGGAGTCAAGACCCACGCGACTTAACGCTGCAATAAGCGCTGCCTTGAGCGCTTCGGTGC
>DATJCP010000264.1:0-5366 GCA_035514715.1 Candidimonas sp. | reverse complement strand
TGACCGATCTGGGCATAGCCCACCTGGGCGCGCGCTTTCTGGATGAATTGTCGGGTGGACAAAAGCAACTGGTCGGCCTGGCCCAAGCGCTAGTGCATGAGCCTTCAGTATTGCTGCTGGACGAGCCGCTGGCTTCGCTGGACCTGAATTACCAGCATCATGTCATGCAGATGCTGAAAGAACTGGCGCATGCACGGGGCCTGCTGATTGTTATCGTGCTGCATGACCTGAACATCGCATTGCGCTATGCCAACTTCGCCCTGCTGCTGCATGGCGGCTCGCTGTTGGCCAGCGGCGAGCCTCATACCGTCATTACGCCTGCCAACCTGGCGCAGGCATTCCTGGTCCAGGCGCGCCTTGAACGCTGCAGCCTGGGCCATTCCAACGTCTTTGTCGACGACCTTATCCAACTTTGATGCCCTCCATGCTGTCCACCCACACGCCTGCTCAGTACACTGCCGATATCCAGGGCTATCCCATTCACTACACCGAAACGGGAAGCGGCGAAATCCTGTTATTGATACACGGCTCATTGTGCGACTACCGCTACTGGCGCTGGCAGCTTCCGGCCTTAAGCCAACACTATCGCGTGGTAGCGCCCAGCCTGCGCGGCTTCTGGCCAACCGCCTTCACACGCCGGGAAAGCACTTTCAACATAGCCCAGCACACGAGCGACATGACCGCCTTTGCCAACCAGTTGGGCGATGGCCAACCGATACATGTACTAGGGCATTCGCGCGGAGCCCAAGTCGCACTGGGGCTGGCTTGCGAAGCGCCCGATCTGGTACGCAGCCTTGCCTTGGCGGACCCTGGCTTTCGCCTGACTCATGAAACGCCCAGCTTTCCTTTCCACATTACAACGGTGGCGACGTTGCTGGAGCGCGGCGAGGTTGAACCGGCCTTGGCCGAGTTTGTGGACGCGGTAAACGGAGCCGGCACATGGCGGCAAATGGTGGGCTGGTTCAAGACCATGGTGACAGACAATGCTTACACGCTATTGTCCCAAGTCGAGGAGGAAAACCCCGGTATCGACCTAGAGCGGGCAAGGCAGCTGCAATGCCCTATCTTGCTGATCGGCGGCGCCAACAGCCCAGCCCGCTACGGCAGCCGCCTGGATATCCTGGAGAACGCTTGGCCGCAAGCTGCGCGCATCACCATCCCCCTGGCTTCACACGGCATGAACCTGGCTAATCCAAAAGCGTTCAACCAGAGCCTGCTGAACTTCCTGGCCCAAGCTGCATATCCATAACGAATTGGCCCCGGCAATACCGGGGCCAACTCAATATAGCAACGGCACAGGCCGCCTTATGTCACTTAGTGATGAGACATTGGCACCTTGGTATTCGCCGCCTTGACTTCGCATTCAGCTGACGCTTTCTCGCCAGTGTCGAACATGAAGTCCATCACAACCTTGCTGCCGATAACAGGTGTTTTGCCTGGTTTTTCCAGCATGGCATGGTAGCCGCCCGGCTTGAATTCCAATTGGCCGGCCGCAGGAACAACCACGTCATGCGTTGGAGCCATTTTGCTCATGCCATCCTTTTGCATGGTCTGGTGCAACATGACCATACCGTAATCGGCCGAGGACGCGCTTTGCAATTTGACGTCTTTATCGCTTGAGTTCTTCACGACAAAATACCCGCCAGACGGCGCTGGGGCCGGCATCGAGCGTATCCAGCAACCCGACACTGCCACCGTGCTCGACACCTTGGCATTGTTGGTGTTGTGAGCGCTGCCCTGCACGTTACCTGCGTGGCCTGCCGAACCATGGTCATGCGCGGCTTGGGCGACCAGCACTGCGGGCTGAGCGGCGGCTGCCTGGCTTATTCCAGCGTAAACAGGCAAGGCAAGCGCTCCGCTGCCAACTGCGATAAGACCGGCGATAAGTGTCTTTTTCATGATGTACCTCGAATGCTTTATATATCTATTGACTGAGTGTGTATTTCCAACGAGCTAGCTTAGGGAAACACAGCGGGTGGCGCCCGCGAACCCAGGGGCGGTCCGCGCACCGCCAATTGAAAGGCGTGGATGGCCACACGCCAGGCAATCGGGCGCACATTATCGGAAACCGCAGTAACGAAGAAAACCACGCCGGCAAACGGCAACGCCGCCTGACCAACCGCAGAACCGAAAGCGCAATCCAGCATTTGCGGTTCGGCATGAGCATGGGATTTGTCGAGATCCAGTATTTTTATAACATTGGCCGACAGCCCCTTGATGCATAAGGTCATGCCCAGCCTGCCTGGCTGGGCTGATGCATCTGGCATATAGCCAACGGGAATGATGGCGCGCAACAGGAACACCAGCAGCAGCACACCCGAAAAGGTGCGCCAGCGGGTTCCCAAAAGCAGAGGCTGCATACGCGTGTTCATGGCCAAGAAGTGTACTACGACGCCTGCACCCAGCTCTTGATCGTTCGCAACCCCAGACTCTTGTGGCACACTAGCTGAAAAGAACGCTGACGCTCCAACTATCTACTTTATAGATCATGCAACCTAATCCGAAAAATACATCTGCCCACATTACTGTCGCCGATTTCAATCAGTTGCTGAAAGACCAACATCCCTTCGCATCGATGCTGGAAATCGAAGTTGTCGATATCGGTTTTGGAACATCGGTATTGCGCCTGCCCGACAACAGCTCGCACCAGCGCCTGGGCGGCGTCATTGCAGGCCCCATGCTGATGGGCCTGGCTGACCTAGCCCTGTATGCCGCCATTGTGGGCGCCACCGGGAACACGAAAGCCGTTACCGCCAGCCTGAGCATCAACTTCCTGCGCGGCGCGCCCTCCGGCGGCATTCTGGCCCACGCCAGCATCCTGAAAACGGGCCGCCTGGCCGCTGGCGACGTACTGCTGGTACCCGCCGCAGGCGGCGATCCGGTAGCACAAGTGATAAGCACCTGGTCATTGCCGCGCAGCGCCTGAGCCTTTGCCAGGCTTACTGGCGCACTACTTCATTATCTCGGCAAGCTGGCATGAATAAACTCGACAATCATAAGGCAAACACCAGGCAAGCCTGGCTTGCCGAAGCGCGCGCATCGCTAAAGCTCGGCTGGCCACTGATCCTGACCAACCTGGCCCAGATAGCGCTGCTAACAACTGACATCATTTATATGGGGCGCTTAGGCGCCGACACACTTGCGGCGGGATCCCTGGCGGCGAGCCTGTACCACACCTTCATGATTTTCAGCATGGGGCTAGTGTCCGCCACGATTCCCATGCTGGCCACGACACTGGGCAAGCGCCGCAATGCAGTACGCGAAGTCCGGCGCACCGTGCGCCAAGGCTTGTGGACCGCAGTGCTGATCTGCATACCGGCCTGGACCATACTGTGGCATGCCGAAACGATCTTGATTCTGATGGGACAAGACCCCGTCCTGGCTGCAAAATCGGTCGAATTCATGCATACGCTGCAATGGGCGCTGCTGCCTTATCTGGGCTATATCGTTCTGCGTTCATTCCTGGCCACCATGGAAAAGCCCGCATGGACATTGCTTGTAGCGGGCACGGCGATCGCATTCAATGCGCTGGCCGGCTGGCTGCTGATTTTCGGGCACTGGGGGTTTCCTGCCCTTGGACTAGCCGGCGCGGGCATTGCCAGCACCTGCTCCAGCACCATGATGTTTCTTGGCCTGGCACTGGTCTTGAAACGACACAAGCGCTTTCGCCGCTACCACCTGCTGGGTCACCTATGGCGTCCTGATTTTGCCAGGCTATCGGAGCTATGGCGGCTTGGGCTGCCTATCGCGGTGACCTTCACTCTGGAAACGCTGGTGTTCTATGCCGCCGTGATCATGATGGGCATGATTGGCACCACTGCGCTGGCGGCCCATGCCATAGCCATGCAGATCGCCTCGATTTCTTTCATGGTGCCGCTGGGCTTCGGGCAAGTCGCCACCATCCGTGTCGGGCTTGCCGCTGGCCGACGTCAACCAGAAGGCATACGACGCTCAGGATGGACGGCTTATGCGATGGGCGTGGGCTTCATGGCCATTGCTGCGCTGGTGATGTGGACAGCGCCAAAAACACTGATAGGGTTCTTCCTTGATGCCAGTTTGCCTGCCAATCAGGAGGTGGCAATCCTGGCCGTGCAGTTTCTGGCTTTTGCCGCCTTGTTTCAACTCGCCGACGGCGCCCAGGCAGTCTGCGCAGGAATGCTGCGCGGCTTACATGACACACGCATACCCATGCTGTTCGCCATGCTAGGCTATTGGGTATTGGGTGTGCCTATCGGGGCATTTCTGGCTTTTGTCGTAGGCTGGGGCGGTGTCGGCGTTTGGCTGGGACTGGCAACCGGCCTGACCATCGTCGCCGTCCTTCTGACCAGCCGCTGGCTAACGCGGATCCGAAATCAACCACTGCATTTCATTGGCGCAAGGCCTTAACCATAAAAGGAAAACCATGAACTACCGACGCTTGGGCAGCAGCAATCTGAAAGTTTCAAACTTATGCTTGGGAAGCATGATGTTCGGCGACCAGACCGACTTCGACGAGGCGCAAAATATCGTCGCATCGGCGCGCGAACATGGCGTCAACTTTATTGATACGGCCGACGTCTACACCAAAGGCGCTTCGGAAGAAATGGTCGGCAAGCTGCTGGGCGCCAGCCGCCACGACTGGGTGCTGGCAACCAAGCTGGGCAACGCCATGAGCAAAGAGCCCAATCAATCTCATTATTCACGCAACTGGATGCTGCGCGAAGTCGAAAATAGCCTGGCCCGCTTGGGCACGGACCATATCGACATTTTGTATATGCATCGGGACTTCCAGGACGAAAACCTGGACGAAGCGGTGCGCACGATGGGCGACCTGATCCAGGCAGGCAAGATCAGGGCTTTCGGGGTATCCAACTTCAGGGGCTGGCGCATCGCCGAGATCATCCGCCTCTGTGAAAAAGCGAATGTCCCTCAGCCCGTGGTGTGCCAGCCCTACTACAACCTGCTCAATCGCCAACCCGAGGTCGAAATCCTGCCAGCTTGCGGGCACTATGGACTGGGGGTTGTTCCATACAGCCCAATAGCGCGCGGCGTATTGACGGGCAAGTATCTGCCAGGCCAGGCACCCGCTCAGGGCAGCCGCGCCGCTCGTGGGGATAAGCGCATTCTTGAAACCGAATTTCGGGAAGAGTCGTTGATCATTGCCCAGAAGCTGCTTGAGCATTGCCAGGCGCGAGGAATCAAGCTCGCGCACTTTGCAACAGCATGGGTGCTGGCCAATCGGCACATCAGCGCCGTGATTGCCGGGCCGCGGACTTTGGCGCAAATGGAAGACTACTATCCGGCGGTCGATCTGGCTATTTCAGCAGAAGAAGAGGCGCTGGTAGATAGCCTGGTAACCCCGGGGCATGCTTCGACGGCTGGATACA
>DATJCP010000263.1:0-4664 GCA_035514715.1 Candidimonas sp. | reverse complement strand
GGCGACGGCGAATAGCGCCCGCAGGCCTGGCTGCATCCGTCCGGCGCGCATTTTTTGCAGACCTTGGGTGACAAGTACGCGGTTATTGCTGTCTAGCTTGACGACGTCGGCGACGGTGCCCAGCGCCACGAGATCGGCCAGATTGTCCAGACGCGGTCCGCCGTCTTTTGGGTAGACGCCGCGCTGGCGCAGTTCAGCCCGCAAAGCCATCATAAGATAGAAAATAACGCCTACGCCGGCCAGGTTCTTGGACGGAAAGCCGCAACCCGGCTGATTCGGGTTGACGATGGCCAGGGCTTGTGGAAGGGTGTCGCCGGGCAGGTGATGGTCGGTAATGATCACATCCATGCCGGCCAGACTGGCGGCCTCTACGCCATCGACGCTGGCTATGCCGTTGTCGACGGTAATCAGGATGTCGGGTTTCCCGGCATGGTGCTGCAGCGCCAGGTCCACGACAGCCGGTGAAAGGCCGTATCCGGTTTCAAAACGATTGGGCACCAGGAAGTCGACAATGGCGCCCATGCTGCGCAGTCCGCGTATGCCTACTGCGCAGGCGGTTGCGCCGTCGCAGTCGTAGTCGGCCACAATCAGCAGGCGCTTGCGCGCGTGGATGGCGTCGGCTAGCAGGCTGGCAGCCTGCTGTAGGTGGGTCAGTTGGGCCGGCGGGATCAGAGCGCCCCACACCAACTGCGTTTCGCTGGGTTGAGTGACCCCGCGTGCGGCCCACAGGCGAGCCAGCAAAGGGTGTATGCCTGCGGCTTCAAGGGCTTGTACGGCTTGGTAATCGGCTTTCCGATCGCTTAATCTTGGGGTGACCACCACTTTCTCCATGCTTGTCGGGCACCGGGCAACCATTGCGTCAACGGTCCCCATGCAGTTGGCCCGACTTCTACTAAACGGTCTCTTCCTGTCAGCACCAGCTCGGGCGGTTTGCCGTTGGCCATAGGACGAAATACTTGTGTTTCCAATTGCTCCAGCGCAGCCAGCCAGCCGCCCCAATCATGAGTTGTGCAAGGCGCGAGCAATGTGTTGTAGGTTTTTGTGTCGACCGGTACGTCAGCCGACCGTAGTTGGTTAGTGCTGGCGCCGCCGAACAGCCACAGGCTATTGATGGGAACCAGGCCCTGCTGGTAGCGCGCCTGGTTCACAGGGTGGTCGAACCATAGCATCTGCAGTTCGTTCACCAGGCGGCGCCAGGGCCGGGCGGAAATGTCTTGCGGCCACCAATCGTTGACTGAGCTAATGCTGACCAAGGTGGGGCTGGCGCATAGTGGTGCGAAATCGGCAGGCAGTTCCAGGCGCCAGTGCTCGGTGGAGCAGGCATGCAGCGTGAAACCGGTATCGATAAACAGGCTTTGCGCCGATTCGAACAAGGCTACACTCTGCTCTGGCGTAATGGCCAGTTCGCTGGCGGGCAGCAACGCTGCGCCGTCGCGCGAGGGTGATACATGCACCAGTTCGGCCAGCCATATGGCGGCATGATCTTGCGGAGGGTGCTCAGCCCACAAGGGAGCCAGGCCTGCGCTAAGATTCTGTCCATCCTGGGCTGTGAAGCCGCGCTGGGTCAGTTGCCATTGCTCGTAGGGCGTACAGCCTGTGTGCGCCGGGTCGGCCGGCGCGGCGCGTGCGCGGCCAAGCTCCAGCCAGCGCAGCAGCGTGGGGGCGGTTTTAGGCAGGTAAGAGGTCAGTTCTCGCGCTTCGCGAGGGTCGGGCAGAGCGCCAGGTAGTACGATTCGCATTCCTGGATTGTAGTGTTAATGGAAAACGGTGGCTTTGAATGTCTTATGAATTATGGATAGGGGCACGCTATGCGGGGTTGGCCCGATCCCGGCGGCGCGGCGGCCGCGGCGACCGCTTTGTGTCGTTTATCGCAGCCAGCTCTATGGCGGGCATTGCGCTGGGCGTGGCGGCACTGATCGTGGTGCTGTCCGTGATGAACGGGTTTCAGACCCAAGTACGGGACCGCATGCTGTCCGTTCTGCCGCATATCGAGCTTTATGTGCCGGGCACCGACCCCGAGCTGGTTTTGTCGCATTGGCAGGAAATTGCCAATCAGGCCAAGCTGAATCCGGCGGTGACGGGGGCGGCCCCCTTTGTTGCGGCCCAGGGCATGATAGTACGCGGCGAGTCGTTAAGCGGGGTTCAGGTGCGCGGTATCGATCCGCAGCTTGAAAGCGCCGTATCGGATGTGGGCGGACAAATGATAGCCGGTGATATCGCCGCGCTTAAGCCAGGCAGTTTTTCGATTGTTCTGGGTAATCAGATAGCGAATTCGCTGGGTGTTGGCGCCGGAGATACCGTGCTGGTGCTGGCGCCGCAGGGTTCGATTTCTCCTGCCGGCTTTACACCGCGCATGCGGCAATTTACGGTGACCGGGATATTTTCTTCCGGTTACTACGAGTACGACGCCTCGTTGGCCTTCATCAATTTTGAAGACGCCGCCAAGGTATTCCGGGATAGCGGAACCAGCGGTGTGCGCTTGCGCATCAACGATATGCAAAAAGCGCCTATCGTTGCCCATGAGTTAAGCAAAACACTGCCGCCGTATGTGCGGGCGCAAGACTGGACACAGAACAACCGCACGTGGTTTGCCGCAGTGCAAACCGAAAAGCGCATGATGTTCCTGATTCTGGCATTGATTGTGGCAGTGGCTGCCTTCAATTTGTTGTCTTCGCTGGTGATGGCGGTCAAGGATAAGCGCTCTGACATTGCCATATTGCGCACCCTGGGCGCCAGCCCACGCGAAATCGCCAAAATATTCCTGGTGCAAGGGTCGTTGATAGGGATAGTCGGCACGCTGTTGGGTGTGGGCTTCGGCACGCTGGTCGCCTACAACATCGATGTCATTGTGCCGTTTATTGAGCGCTTGCTGGGTGTGCAGTTTCTGCCGCAGCAAATCTACTTTATCAGCGAACTGCCGTCCAATCCGCAGATGAACGACATTGTCATAGTGGCGATCACGTCGTTGGTGTTGTCTCTGCTGGCAACTTTGTATCCCAGCTGGCGCGCGTCCAGCCTGCAACCCGCCGAGGTATTGCGCCATGACTAATACCCCTGTTATTCACGCCTTGAGCGCCCGCAACCTGGTCAAAACCTATCACGAGGGCGGCGTGGCGGTCGAAGTATTGCGCGATGTCAGCCTGCATGTCGATCAAGGCGAAATGGTGGCGATTGTTGGCGCATCGGGGTCCGGTAAAAGCACCTTGCTGCATACCCTGGGCCTGCTGGATTTGCCGACATCTGGTTCGGTGCTGGTCAATGGCGATTCGGCCGATGGCTTGAGCGAGAAGCAGCGCAGCCAGTTGCGTAACCGCAGCTTGGGTTTCGTCTACCAGTTCCATCATTTGTTGCCCGAGTTTTCGGCGCTGGACAATGTTGCCATGCCGTTGATTGTTCGGCGTGAAAACCGCAACAAGGCCAGGCAGCAGGCGCAGATCGTACTTGAGCAGGTCGGGCTGGCGGCGCGCGTTGACCATTACCCTGGCCAGTTGTCGGGCGGCGAACGCCAGCGCGTGGCCTTGGCGCGGGCGCTGGTGACTCGCCCGACGTGCGTGCTGGCCGATGAGCCCACCGGCAACCTGGATCGCTATACGGCGGAAAGCATGTTTGATCTGCTGGTGCGCATGAATCGCGAGTTTGGTACGGCTTTTGCCATCGTGACCCATGATCCTGCCCTGGCGGCATTGGCGCATAGGCAATTGGCCATGGACAAGGGGCGTTTGGTAGACCCCGAAGTGCCGCCTTTGTCGTAATGCCGGTTTATCGGGGGCCTGAATGCTGATCGATACCCACTGCCATCTGGATGCCCAGGAGTTTGCGCAAGATCGTCGTTCTGTCATCGAACGTGCCGAAAAACAAGGCGTGGGCGCTATCGTTATTCCTGCGGTGGCGCGCTTCAATTTCGACACGGTGCGCGATCTGGCCCATACATTCAAGGGTGGGGCCTATGCCTTGGGAATACATCCCATTTGCGTACCTGCAGCCCAGGATGCCGACCTTGTCGAGCTGGAATCGCAAATCCAGCGCTCGCTGGATGATCCTCGGTTTGTCGCCATAGGGGAAATCGGCCTGGATTTTTTTATTCCAGCGCTGAAAACGCCTGAGATGCGCGAAAAGCAAGAGCGCTTTTACGCAGCGCAGTTGGAGCTTGCCGTACGCTATGGGCTGCCGGTGCTGCTGCACGTGAGGCGTTCGCAGGATATTTTGCTTAAGCATTTGCGCCGCCGCGCCGTCATTGGCGGCATCGCCCATGCGTTCAACGGTAGTTTTCAGCAAGCAGAACAGTTCATCGCTAGCGGCTTTGCGTTGGGTTTCGGCGGTGCCATGACATTTACTCGGGCCTTGCAGATAAGGCGTCTGGCCGTTGATTTGCCGTTGGAGTCTCTGGTATTGGAAACCGATGCGCCAGACATACCGCCTAGCTGGCTAGGCGAGCCGGGAGGCGCCACGCCTAGAAACGAGCCGGGCGAGGTCGCAGGGGTGGCGCGGGTCGTGGCCGAGTTGCGCGATCTTGCGGCGGAGGATGTTATCCATGCGACAGCGGTAAACGCCAGACGGGTGTTGCCGCGTCTGGCGGGGGCTTTGGAATAAGCGCCTGGCATCAGGAAAAATTGTCCCGAAACACAACTTGTTTTTATAGACAGGTCGCTAAGACATGAACTGCG
>DATJCP010000262.1:0-5838 GCA_035514715.1 Candidimonas sp. | reverse complement strand
CTAGTGGCTTACTCGGCTGGCGCGGGTGTGGCATGACGTGGACATCTACACCATAGACCTGTTTCAGATTTTCGTGCGTCAATACACGCCCAGGTGTGTCGCAAGCAATTATCAAACCCTGTGATAACAAGGCAATACGGTCGCTCCAGCACGCTGCCAAGTTGATATCATGCAAAATAACCAATACCCCGATGCGCTCAGTGCGAGCCAGTTCCTGGACCGTTTTCAATAGCCCTTGCTGATGCAACGGATCCAGGCTGGCGGTGGGTTCATCCAACAACATATATCGCCCATGCGGGTCGGCTTGACGTTCGGCAAGGATTTGCAGGATTACGCGGGCGAACTGTGCCCGCTGCTGCTCGCCTCCCGACAGCTCTAGATAGCGCCGCTGGCTTAAATGCAGTATGTCGGCCATTTCCAAAGACTGCACCACAAGCGCATCGACTTCGCCCACAGGAAG
Organism: Candidimonas sp.; assembly: GCA_035514715.1. Taxonomy (GTDB): domain Bacteria; phylum Pseudomonadota; class Gammaproteobacteria; order Burkholderiales; family Burkholderiaceae_B; genus Pollutimonas. Next base: position 5,378 of record DATJCP010000262.1, on the reverse strand, counting down.
AGCGGCAAAAGGATAGGCGCCCATTGCCACCACCTCTGATACTTGCAAGTCAAAGGCCAGACCGGGCTTCTGCGGCAGCACGGCGCGAGACCGCGCCTGTTGTGCGGCGCTTAAATCCGATAGCTTATCCCCATTCAAGACAACAGCGTCCCTGGCATACTGCGCCGCATCCAGTTTCAACTCTGCCGCCAGCACCGACAGGAAAGTCGACTTCCCAGCGCCGTTGGCGCCCAACAGGCTTACGACTTCGCCTGCGCGTATGTCCAGCGACGCCTCTTGCAACACCGTGCGATGGCGGCGGTTAACGCTGATATGGCTTGCGCTCAGCAAACAACCTTGTGATGAATTCATCTGCATCCCTTGCCTTTAACCCGGCGCATTGCGGCCACGGCTTAATAACCAAAAAAAGAATGGCCCGCCAACCAGGCTGGTAACCAACCCAATCGGCAATTCGGCCGGACTGGCCACAACCCGCGCCAGCCAATCCGCCAAAGTAAGGAGCAAGCCGCCCGCAAGCACTGAAGCAGGCAACAAATAGCGATGATGCGCACCCAATACCATGCGTATCAAATGAGGCACCACCAGACCTATAAACCCTATTCCCCCGGTAACCGCTACCAGGGGACCAATAATCAAGGCGGTAACAATAATCAGGCGCCGCCGCACTGCAGCCAGTTCAAACCCTAAATGCGCCGCTTCGCGCTCCCCCAGCAGCAAAGCATTAAGCACCCGCCACTGGCTGCATAGATAGCTCAGCAACAAGACCGTCCACGGCCCCAGCCACAACAAGGCCGGCCAGTCAGCGCCGGCCAGGCTGCCCATGCTCCAGAAGGTAAGGTCGCGCAATTGCGCATCGTCGGCCAAGTAGGTAAACACGCCAATGGCACTACCCGCAATGGTGTTGATGGCGATACCAGCCAGCAGCAGTCCGGCGACACCCCGGTACCGGCGCCCTATGGAATAAGCCAGAAAAGTCGCCAGCAGGCTGCCGCAAAACGCTGCGCTGGCAACGACAAAAAAGCTTCCCGCCGTCATGACTATCGCAAATACCGCTCCCAACGCGGCGCCGGAAGAAATACCGACAAGCCCGGGCTCGGCCAATGGATTGCGAAACAACGCCTGCATGGTTACGCCGGTGACGGCCAGGGCCGCGCCCGTCATTGAACTGAACAACACCCTGGGCAAACGGATATCCAACAAAACCTTATGCAGCAAGACATCGTCCGGTGCAAGTTCGCCCCACAGCAATCGCGGATAGCGATCCCAGGGAATGGACACGGCACCGCTTGCGCTGGCGGCCAACGCAGCCAGTACCAGGCAACACATCAACAACACAAGCACCGGTTGCGGCGACAACTTGCCCGGAACGGAATACAAACGCATGATGACCCTTGTTTACCTGGCTGCTTCTTTCAATTGGCGTATGGCCTGCCCTACTCTAGGCCCCAGGCCCAGAATAAGAAGATCAGCCATAGCCACCACGCGCCCCTGCTGCGCGGCCGGGGTCGTATCGACGCCTGCGCTATGCTTGAATTTCTCCATTCCGCCGCTAGCCTGGGCAGAAGCTTCCGTGATGATGATCATGTCCGGCGCCAGCATAGCCAAACCCTCTGCGGAAACAGGTTTATAGCCATTTTGGTTTTCCAGGACATTGTCCAACCCAGCCAGCTCCAACACCGCAGCCGCTGCCGTACCTTGCCCAGCGCCCAGGAACGGGCCTGTTCGATTGATGAGCACCAGCGCCCGGCGTGCCTGGCCGGGAATTGCTTGGGCGGCGGCGACATCCGCACGCACCTCGCCAACCATCTTTCGGCCCTCCTCAGGCGCACCAAGCGCTTGGGCGACCTGCTCGATGCGCTGATACAAAGAAGTTATGGAGGGCTTATCTGACACAGTTACAACTGCCAAACCCAAATCCTGCAAACGCGCCATCGTTTTCGGCGGGCCTGCATTCTCTGAAGCCAGAACAAGATCAGGGCGCTGCGCCACAACCCCTTCCAAAGAGACCGTCCGGTAGTAGCCTACCCGCGGCAAAAGCTTGGCTGCCGCCGGGTACAGGCTGGATGCATCATTGGCTACCAGGCGGTCTCCTTGACCCAGATCGTAAACAATCTCGGTAACGCTGCCGCCCAGAGACACAACGCGCTGCGCAGCGGGCTCACCCGCATACGCCACGCCCGTTGCTAACAGGCACAGCGCCATCAACCAGTGCGCCATGTTCACGCTGCCAAAGGAATGGGGCAGTATCCGACCAGCAATTCGCGCCAGGCAGTCAACTCTGGCACGCCAGGCTTACGCGCACCGAAAAACTGCACGATCAAATCGCCGTTCTCGGCATAGCACTCCATCGACGTCACCCAACCATCCGCAGTGGGCTTATTGACTACCCACGTAGAAACAATGGCCGTAGTATCCAGATGCAGGTTGAAATGCGGCTCAAGCACATTGAACCATGGGCCCATACGCATCAGTTTCTTGATCGGACCAGAGTGAATCTGGATCATTCCGGGATTGCCGACAAAGCACATGAAAGAAATATCCCGTGCCGCCACATCCTCGAGCATGCGCTCGGCGGCATCGTTGGGCAGTTCCTGAGCCAGATCCGCGCCCGCGCCCCGCAAGGCAGTAAGGCGGGTCACCTTATGGCGCTGCAACAAGCCGTAGAACTGATGCGTATCGTCCATTGCCAGCCAATCAGTACGCAATTGGACAGGCGCCTGCGCTTGCGTGTCGTCGTCCTTTACTTCTATCGGGGTGACCGTTGGCCATACGGGATTAGGATCGGCAAACTTATTCACCAGCGCATGGTAGGCATCCACATCCGTTTCATCCGTGACATAAACCTTATGAATGGCTAATCCTGCCTTGTCGAAAAACTGTATGCTCAAGCGACCGCCATCGTTCACTGCCCATGTGCTCTTCCAGTTGCTGAAGAACATGCGCAAATCAATATCAGGTCCCACCACGATACCCATGCTCTTGCCGGCGCGTATATCTTCGTATTTGCCATGGCGTTCGTGCACAGCCCATTCGTTGCGGGTCAAGGCCATGACGCGACCCAAACCGCCAAGCTCTTTGAAAATATCCTGCGCAGGCTCGCGCAGCAACGTTGACTGTATGTCGCCGCAATTGGCAGCCACCAATTCCATCTCTGACACAGCCATCTGTTGCGCCAGATTCCGTATACGCGTCTTGGGCGCTTCTGCTTTTAGCTGCGCATAACGGCTGCGTAAGGCCAAAGCATGCTCTTCAAATGTCGTTGTCATTACGTTATTCCTTTATTTATAAAACAAAATAATATTGATAATAATATCTATTCGCAATAGATTTAATACTGATAAGTCAGCGTTACACGAACGCTACGTCCCGGCTGGGTGTAACTGTCGATAGGGGCAACATCCCGTCCACTTGAACGCGGCACATCCAGGGCATTCCAGTACTTCTTGTCGAACACGTTGTAAACACCGGCCTGCACACGCAGCCCCTTGGCAACTTGCGGCTTCCACCACCCGGTCAAGTCCAACAGACCATAACCGGGAGCCTGGAAATCAGCCGTAGGCACGCCAGGAGCGGCTTCCGGATACTCGACTTGGGAGCGGCGCTTGGCCAGCGTCGTCATGGCTTCAGCGCCCCACTGATCCGCACGATACCCAAGCGCCACAATCGCTTTAAGCGGCGCAACCGAATTCAGATAACGACCGGTATCCTGATCACGCCCATGAGACCAGGCAAGGGAACCGCGCGTATACCAATTGCTGTCTATATTCCAATGCGCCCCCAACTCGGCGCCATAGATACGCACCCGAGAGCGATTGACGAAGCCCGACACCCCCATGGGATACAACGCGGACCATGCTGGATTCCAGTCAGGCGAGCCAAGCAGCAATGGCACATCCTGGTCAATAAAATCCTTATAGCGGTTATCGAATACGCTCAAGCGGGCGCCCAGGTCTTCATTGCCGATATCCATGCCCAATTCCCAGCCACGGCTTACTTCAGCTTTCAAGTTTGGATTCCCTACGCGCAAATAGGTTCCAGGCGCACCGTAGTTCATATACAGCTGCGTCGCGCTGGGTGCCTTGTACCCATACCCATACTTGGCGTAGAAGGAAAGGTCGTCCAGCGGCTTGTATGCAGCCATCAACGAGGGCGATACGCGTTGACCGCTACTGGGCTCAAGTGGCTGAACCGAAGCGTTCGGATTGCTGGAATAAGCCCCGCCTGACTCCGGTTTCTGACTATAGGAATCAAAACGCAGCGCCGGCGTCAGCGCATACATGCCGTCAGCCCACGAAACTTCGTCTTGCGCCCACAACGCCCACTGATTGCCTTTAACCGTAGGCACGTCTGCCTGATTCGTGTGCAACATGCTGCACGGCGGAAACCGGGATGTGATCGATGTGCATGTATCGTAGCCGCTGGAACTTTGCTTGTTCGTATTGCCAACCCACTCAACACCTGCGCTCCAACGCTGGGCGAAGGCCGGTCCGCCAAAGTAGCCGGACCACTTGCCAATCACGCCTACATCGGACTCTTCGACAGTGTTGGCACGGCCAAAGCCGCCCTTAGGCGCGCTGATACGCAACGCATCCTGGCTATCCTCCAGGCTGGAACGCTGCCAGAACAGACTGATATCCGCTGTGCTCAAGGCGCTTAATGGCTCCACCGCTTGATAGCTGTATCCCAGGACAGCCCGCTCACGCTGCCGCTCATTCCAGTTGCTGTTGTGCCCAATGGGATATGTGCTGTTTCCTTGCTGGCGTTGATTATCGATATCGCGCGTACGGCGAAATGATTCACCGCTCAGGGTTAGTTTATGCTCGGCATTCCATGCGTGCTGAAGCTTAAGCATGACATTGCGCTGGGTATAGTCCTCGGGATTGGCCTCTTCCCGATTCGCACCATACCCCCCTGTCTCGCCCATATTCTTCAACTCGTGACCGCGTCGCTGCCCGGCTTGCAGCAACCAGCTGGTTCCACCCTGGCCCAGACGCCCAGCCAAGGCCGCGTCACCGCCCCAGCTGCTATCGGCGCTGTCGTACCCGCCTTTGACCAAAGCACCAAAATCCTTACCCGGCGCCAGCAAGTCATCAGGCGACAAGGTATGCAAGTCCAGGTAGCCCACCAGCGCCCCCGACTGCACAGCACCAGCCCCACGCACCAAGTCGATACTGGAAAGACTATTGAAATCTATGGTCTCCAGGCCGCCCTTTTCGCCACGCGCGCCATCGTCTAGCCACGGCACGCGAATTCCATCCACCCGCGTCACGACGCGATCCTGATCCATACCGCGGATATTGATGCTGTTGTTGTTGCGATTGAAGTTAACGCCCGGATCGCCGCGCTTGGAAAAATCTTCCCAGCTTTCGATACCTCGC
>DATJCP010000261.1:0-12299 GCA_035514715.1 Candidimonas sp. | reverse complement strand
GTCCAGCCCCTTCGGGCTTCCCTTCACCTGCGGCCCGCTCGGCCCCTATGCCGGGCGCCCCGAAAGTCGCTGCAACACCACACCATAGGACCTGACACGCTGTAATGGATAGAATTGACACACTGCTGGCCTAGCCAATGGCGGCTCTCATTGCCAGCCGACCATATCGACCCAATCATCGCCAACGTCACGTAAAAAGGCCAAGCATGCAGCCCCTTGACCAAAAACCAGACACACGGCTCAAGAAAGAAGCGCCAAAGCCAAGAAAAATGCGCAGTAAAGAAGGCATACCGAAATTGCTTTCTTTACTGCGCATTAATCAACCAAAACCACAAAACAATACAGTCACACAACCATGCAACAGTAAAGCTTCAAAATAGCGAAGTTATACCTCTTCAGCCCGCTTTGCATTTCCCAAACCAAGATAGCTCTCGATCACCCGCGGATTACCGCTAAGCTCCTTGGCCTTACCTTCAAGCACGATCTCACCCGTTTCAAGCACATAGCCATAATCAGCCACCTGCAACGCTGCCCGCGCATTTTGCTCTACCAGCAAAATCGCCACACCCGTACTGCGCAAACGCGAAATGATCTGGAAAATCTCGCGCACAATTTTGGGCGCCAGGCCTAGGCTAGGCTCATCCAGCATCAACAGTTGCGGCTGCGCCATCAGTGCTCTGCCCACCGCCAGCATCTGGCGTTCGCCGCCCGACAACGTGCCCGCTTCCTGAGTCCTGCGCTCACGCAAACGAGGGAACAAATCATAGACCTCGTGTATGGTTTCCTTCCAGCCATGTTTGCCGGCCCGATACAGCCGAAACCCGCCCAGCAGCAAGTTATCTTCCACCGACATACTACCGAACAATTCGCGCCTTTCGGGGACCAGCGAAATGCCGTCGGACACTCTCCGTTCGACCTGCCAGGAACCAATTTCGGAGCCCAGATACTCGACCGACCCCAAACTATGCCCGGAGGCTGGCAGCGACCCCATGATGGAGTTAAGCAAGGTAGATTTGCCTGCCCCGTTGCCTCCGATTACCGTGACAATACTGCCGCGCGTAACCAGGATATTGGCGCCCACCACCGCGCTTACCTTGCCGTACTTGGCCGATAAGTCGGTGACTTTCAAAACCGGGTGCTTAGGCTTATTTGTTGTGCTCATGCCCGTCCCCCTGCAATAGTGATAGATGCGCTTGCCGCATCTGCACTACTTTCATCATCCACATAAGGTGCGTCATTCAGATCAAGATCATCATCGATGCCACCCAGATACGCCTCTAGCACGGCCGGGTTCTGCTGCACCGCTGCCGGCAAACCTTCAGCCAGCTTAGTGCCAAAATCCATCACTACCAGATGATCGGTAAGATTCATCACAAAATCCATATCGTGCTCGACCAACAAAATGCTCATTCCTTCCAAGCGCAATTGATCCAGCACCTTGGCCAATTCCTGCTTTTCCTTGTAGCGCAAACCCGCCGCTGGCTCGTCCAGCAACAGCAGTACCGGATCAGCCGCCAATGCACGCGCAATTTCCAGAATGCGTTGCTGCCCAAGGGCCAGATTGCCTGCCTGTTCGTATAAATAATCGCCCAAACCAACACGCTTGAGCTGCTTGGCAGCTTCGTGCAATAGCTTGGCTTCCTCACCGCGCTCTGCATGCAAAGCCGCCGCCAACACACCGACGTTGCTGCGCAAGTGCGCACCCAACGCTACGTTTTCCAGTACCGTCATGGTCGGCAAAAGCTGCACATGCTGGAAGGTGCGGCCCACCCCCAGCTTGGCGATTTCGCGCGATGGCAGGACATCCAGGCGATGATCCAAAAACTTCACCTTGCCGCTGGTAACCGGCAATACGCCGGTAATCAGATTGAACGTCGTGCTCTTGCCCGCTCCATTGGGCCCAATCAGCCCCATGATTTCGCCCGCTTTCAGGGAAAAGCTGATGTCGTTGACAGCCACCAGCCCGCCAAATTCTTTACGGATGGCATCCACTTCCAGCACCAACGAACCCTTTTCCGGACGAGCGCGCTGCGGCAGAGCCGGCGCTTCAGGCGGCGGAGCCACTTGCCGCCGCTCGGTACCACCAGCCAGCACGGACCACCAGGAAGAAAGAATCGGCCAAACACCGTCCCGGGCATACTGCAACACCAGGATCATCAACACGCCAAAAACGATGAGCTCGAAGTTGTAATTGGTATCCAGGATCTTAGGCAACACGTTTTGCAACTGGTCTTTAAGGGTAAGAATCAATCCCGAACCAAGAACTGCACCCCATACGCTGCCCGCTCCGCCCACCACCGCCATGAACAAGTATTCAATCCCGTAGTTCAAGCCAAAGGGGCTCGGGCTGACGGCACGCTGCATATGGGCGTACAACCAGCCTGACACCGATGCAAGCAAGGCAGCGTAAACAAAGATGATGACTTTGTAGCTGGCCATATGGATGCCGAATGACTCCGCCATGCCGCCGCCGCTTTTCAGTGCGCGGATGGCGCGACCTGGACGGGAATCGAGCAAGTTGCGGGTTGCCCACATCGCCAGCAGCACAGCGATCCAGATCAGGTAGTAGATATAGCGCCCGTCACCCAGCGAGATGCCGAAAAGCTGGATGGGATCGATCCCGGCAATCCCGTCATACTGCCCCAGGAATTCCAGATTACCGAACAGATAATACAAAGCCAGGCTCCAGGCCAAGGTGCCCAGCGGCAGATAGTGACCTGACAACCGCAATGTGATGGCCCCAAGGACATACGCAACCACGAAGGTAACCGCCAACCCAAGCAACAGCCCCACCCAGGGAGACCAGCCTATGGAGGTGGTCAGCCAGGCTGTTGCGTAGGCCCCTATGCCTACAAAGGCTGCTTGCCCGAATGACGTAAGGCCGCCCACACCGGTAAGCAAGAGCAGGCCCAACACTACCAAACTGGCCAGGCCCACATAGTTAAGATGAGTGATCCAAAATTCTGGGGTGCTTGAAATCATAGGCAAAGCCGCCAGCACCAGTATCACAACAATTAGCAATAATCGATTCATGGCTTACTCCTCGTCGTCCGTATGGTGCGCACCAAATGAGCGCCACAACAACACAGGAATAATCAGCGTAAACACAATCACCTCTTTGTAGGCGCTAGCCCAGAACGAAGAAAAAGCCTCAAGAATGCCCACAAACAAGGCGCCTATGGCAGCAATCGGATAACTGATCAGGCCGCCGAAAATTGCCGCCACAAAGCCTTTCAGGCCGATAAGAAAACCTGTGTCGTAATAAACAGTGGTGACTGGCGCGATCATCATGCCCGACAGCGCGCCTATAGCGGCTGCCAGCGTAAAGGTAAGGCTGCCCGACATATTCGTGCTGATGCCAACCAATCGCGCTCCCCTGCGATTAACCGCTGTAGCACGCAACGCGCGACCGTATAGGGTCCTGCTGAAGAACAGCCACAAGCCAATGATCAGCACCGCACAAGTGCCCAGCACAAAAAATGTCTGGGCCGACCAACTAACCGCACCCATTTGCACTTCGCCTTCAATGAAGGGGGGCGTGCGCCAGCCCTCGGCGCCAAAAAACACCAGGGCCAGGCCGGTAAGCGCAAAATGCACTGCCACGGAAATAATCAACAATACCAATACGCTGGCTTCCGCCACAGGTTGATAAACCAGGCGATACACCATAGGCCCCAAGGGCACAACCAGAGCCATGGAAAAGAGAACATTGATCCATAGTGAGGTGTCTTTGCTGACGATGTAGGGCGCAAGCAGATACAGCACGACGGGTAATAACACCGCCCATGCAAAAACCTTGCCTATCCCCGACCAATTGCTGCTGCGCATGGCCGCAATGACCTCTACAGCGAACACCACCAGGCCCACGATAGGAAGCAAAGTGACCGTACCGGGTATGCGGCCGTTAACCATGAAAGCCAAGGTTAATGCGCCAAAAGCCACGAACTCGCCCTGCGGAATAAAGATGACACGCGTCACCACAAACACCAGCACCAGCGCCAAACCCAACAGCGCGTATATGGCGCCATTCATGACACCATCTTGCAGCAATATCAGTAATATTGTTGAATCCATTTCGGACAACACCATAACAAAAGGGTACAGGCCTGCCTTGGACCCCTACTTCAGACAAAGACATAAATACCGGCCCTAAGACCGGTATTCGCATCAGCTTACATGCCGAGTCAACAACCCGACAGCGGCAAGCCCGGAAACAAAACGTAAATCGGGCCCGCCATTGTACGGATTACAGATCAGGCTGATACGTCCACTTGCCGTCAACGACCTTGACCATCACGCGGGCACGTTTATCGAACCCGGCATGATCGGTGGCGCTCATGTTGAATACACCCTGGGATGCAGGCAAATCTTTGATCTGCTCGATGGCATCGCGCATTGCCTTACGGAATTCAGGTGTACCAGGCTTGGCGCCGGTTTTAAGCGCATGTGGAATGGCCGTAGTTACCAGCAGGCCTGCGTCCCACATATGGCCGCCAAAGGTGTTGATAGTGCCGGCACCATATTTGGCTTCATATTTGGTTTTATATTCAAGCGCGCTTTTCTTGACGGGATTGCTGTCAGGCAGCTGATCAGCGACAAGCAACGGGCCTGCCGGCAGGATCATGTCATTGCAGTCTTTGGCGCACACGCGAAGTACGTCGTTATTGGCTGCGCCGTGCGTCTGATACATGATGCCCTTGTAGCCGCGGCTTTTAAGTTCGCGCTGGGGCAATGCCACGGGCGTACCCGAGCCTGCTACCAGAATGCCGTCGGGTTTGGCTGCCGCCAGCTTTAGCACTTGACCTGTTACGCTGGTATCGGTGCGGCCATAGCGCTCGACACCGACCATCTTGATACCCTTGGCCTTGGCGGCTTCGGTCATGACGTGGAGCCAGCCTTCACCGTATGCGTCGCTATAGCCGATAAAGCCCAGGGTTTTCACGCCCTGCTTGGCCATGGCGTCGGCCAGGGCGCTTGCCATCAACTGATCATTTTGCGGCGTCTTGAAGACCCACTTGCGGGCGCCCTCGACAGGCTCGACGATTTTGGCGTTTGCCGCCACACTGATCATGGGTGTGCTGGTTTCACCTGCGACGTCGACCATGGCCAACGAGCCGGGTGTCACCGAAGTGCCGATTACGACATCGACCTTGTCATCGGTAATCAGCTTGCGCATGTTCTTGACCGCGACCGTTGTATCGGTGCCATCATCGAGTACGATGTATTCGATTTTTTGCCCAGCGATTTCAGTAGGCAGCAAGGCGACGGTATTGCGCTCGGGAATACCCAGCGAAGCAGCCGGGCCAGTACTGGCCACGGTAATACCAACTTTGATCTGCGCCGAAGCGATCACGGGCAAGGCAAGTGCGACAGCTCCCGCCAGCACCGAAAGTCGAATTGACTGATTGAAATTCATTATTGTGTCTCCATGGATGGCACGGTATGCGGCCCGGGAAAAGGCAGCGGCAAAAAGTTATACAAAAAACAGCCCGTTGTTCAAATTATCGTATCACGTGAAATCGGCAGAAAACATAGGTGTTTTCCATTTATAAATTTTAAGGCTATAACAATTTTACGGATGCCTCGGGATTATGGACAAAAATTGAAACAAAGTCTTTTAGGGGATTCCCTGCATAGGCAGCGCAGAAAAAGTACGATGGCAATGGAACCTATTGACGCAGACAAAGTCGATTAACATGCTATATGGCATTCGTACGGTTCTTTTTTATAGGTGCACACGTGAACAAGATCCACAAAACCGACGCCGAATGGCGTGAACAACTAACTACCGAAGAATATGCCGTAGCAAGGCAAAAAGGCACCGAGCGCCCATTCACAGGTCGTTACTGGGACACCAACCAAGCCGGCATCTACCGTTGCGTAGGCTGCGGCACCCCCCTATTCGCATCAGACACCAAGTTCGATGCAGGCTGCGGCTGGCCCAGCTATTTCGAGGCCATCAACCCCGATAACGTGCGCCAGGAAGTCGACACCAGCCATGGCATGGAGCGTACAGAAGTGCTTTGCAATGTCTGCGACTCACATCTTGGTCACGTTTTCCCCGACGGCCCTCCTCCCACAGGCAGGCGCTATTGCATCAATTCTGTTTCCCTGAAATTCGAACCGATTAAATGAAGAAATTTCTTTTCGACCTGTTCCCGTTAATACTTTTTTTCCTGGCATTCAAGTTTTCCGACATCTTTACCGCAACCGCGGTCGCCATTGCGGCGGGAGTCGGCCAGTTCATCTGGCTAAAAGCCACTGGCAAAGCCATAGAAGCCACGCACTGGATCAACCTGACTGTCATTGTCGTATTTGGCGGGGCCACGCTTTTCTTCCACAACGATGTCTTCATCAAGTGGAAGCCAACCGTGCTGTACTGGCTATTCGCCGCTATTTTGCTGGGCGGAAAATGGTTTTTCGGACGCAACCTGATGCAAAAGCTAATGGGCACACAGGTAGCCATGCCCACGGCGGCCTGGAACAAGCTCAATTACAGCTGGGCAGGTTTCTTCATGCTGTCAGGCGCCCTGAACCTGTATGTGGCCTTCTCAGGCGCATTCACGGAAGCCCAATGGGTCAATTTCAAAGTATTCGGCCTGATGGCCTTGCTGCTGCTGTTTGTCATTGTGCAATCCATCTGGCTGGGCAAGCACATGAAAGACACCGCTGAACCCGTTGGCGCACTCCCCGGCCCCACGGAACCAAAAGAAGGATCCTGATGTCTACAGATCGTATAAAAGAGCTTGAACAGCGCCTGGCGCCTTTGGCTCCCACCTATTTCGAAGTCATCGACGAGTCGCATCTACATGCCGGCCACGAAGGCAGCAAAAACGGCGCAAGCCATTTTCGCGTTGTCATCTGGTCCGAACAATTTTCCGGGCTGACTACACTAGCCCGCCATCGACTTGTGTATGATCGCGTACACGATTTAATGCCTTACCCCATTCATGCTCTGGCAATCGTTGTCAAAGCTAATTAGTTAAAGGAATTACATGAAACGACTCGCCGTATTTGCAGCAGCCTGCGCTATCGCCATTCCGGTTTATGCGCAAACTATCGCCAGCGTCAATGGGCAATCCATTACGCAGGAAAAATTGGATCAATTTGTTGCCTTGCTGGTCAGCCAAGGTGCTCAAGACACCCCTGAACTGCGCACGCAAGTCAAGCAAGAAATGGTCAATCGCCTGGTAGCGGTTCAGGCTGCAGAGAAAGCCGGTATCGATAAGCAGCCGGCAGTCACACAAGAAGTGGAACTAGCCCGTCAAGGCATCCTGGTTCGCGCCCTGATGGCCGACTATCTGAAGAAAAACCCGGTAACCGACGCCAAAATTCAGGCCGAATACGACAAAATCAAGAAAGAGCAAGCTGGCAAGCAAGAGTTCAAGCTGCGCCACATTCTTGTTAAAGACGAGAAAACCGCAACTGACTTGACCGCTGCGATCAAAAGCAAGAAGGTCACATTTGAAGCAGCAGCCAAGAAGGACTCCCTGGATCCTGGTAGCGGCAAGAACGGTGGCGAACTGGGCTGGGGCCCATCCACCAACTACGTACCGGAATTCGCACAGGCTGTTGAAAGCCTGAAAAAAGGCGAAATGACCACCAAGCCTGTACAAACTCAATTTGGCTGGCACATCATCCAGGTTGAAGACAGCCGCCCAGTAAAATTCCCCGAATTGGCCGAGGTCAAGCCCCAAATCGAGGAAATGCTGCGCCAGCAACAACTGGCTGACTATCAGCAAGGCCTGATCAAGGGCGCCACCATCAAGTAAGGTAGCTACTACCTGGTTGGATCGGCGCATAAAGCGCACGGTCCAGCTGCGATGGTCTGCGTGAGTATGACGCCATTAAATCGACGTATTTAATGGCGTTTTTTTACGCCGCAACTATTCTTTGCTGCCGCCTTTCTGTTGCTTGCCCCGCTCAATCAAGCTCCGGTCCCAAGCTTCCATCTCGCAGGGACCGCAGCGATGATTCGCCAGGCCCACACCGGCTCGCTGCGCCGTCATAAAGAAACGATAACGCGATCACAGAAACGATAACGACATAACAAGAACGATAACGCCGGTTAGAAAAAGAACAACAGCACCACTAAGGCCGATAAACCGCCAACGGAGCCTTACCCTCCAAAGCCAGCAACAAATTAGTCGTCGCCATCTCACACATCGCCTCACGCGTCTCATGCGTGGCCGAACCAATATGCGGCAACGCCAGCACCTTGGCATGCGTACGCAACGGCGAATCAACAGGCAAAGGCTCCGTATCAAACACATCCAGCCCAGCCGCCCGCAAACTGCCGTTATCCAAGGCATCCAGCAACGCCGCCTCCTGCACAATAGGACCACGCGCCCCATTGATCAGAATCGCTCCAGGCTTCATTGCCGCAAACTCCTGCGCGCCAATCAAACCTCGCGTCTGATCGGTCAACGGCAACACTACAACCACGAAGTCCGAATTCATCAACACCTCGCGCAGCGTTGCCGCTTTCGCCTTCCCCTCTGGCAAACCGCTAGCCGCCGGGGTGCGCGAGTGATACAGCACAGGCATATTGAAGCCCATCGCCGCCCGTTGAGCCAAAGCATGGCCTATACGACCGTACCCTAAAATGCCCAGCGTTTTGCCATGCACATCCCACCCATACAAATCATCTCCCACACTGCGATCCCAGCGCCCATCCTGCACATAGCGCGCCAGTTCGGCTACCCGCCTGCTGGTCGCCAACACCATGGCAAACAACAGATCGGCAACCGTGTCAGTCAGCACCCCGGGGGTATGGCACAAAGTAATGCCGCGACGATACAAGGCTTCCAGTGAAAACTTGTCGACACCGACCGAAATGCTGGAAATCACTTCCAGTTGCCCGGCTTGCGCCAGCACACTCTCGTCGATTGGGTAGCTGGAACCTATCATCCCCTGCGCCTGCGGCAAAGCCGCCAGGAAAGCGTCGCGCTGCTCGGGAATCCGGGGATTGGCGAGCACCACATCATGCACCTGGCTGATGCGGGCAAGTTGATCAGGAGGCAATTCCCTGTACACCAAAACCTGTTTACGGCTCATTTTCTTACCTATTCCGTTAATGACCAAGGGCTGGCTTCGCAACACACTTGCGCGAAGCCAGCCCCAAGCTTGTTAAGTACTGCTTAACGACCGGCTTGCTCAAGCTCCTGGCGGGTAGGCAATCCTTCAGTATCGCCCAAAACCTGTACCGCCCGCGCCCCTATCCAGGAGCCACGCTCGACGGCTTTGCGCAAAGGCAGGGCTTCAAGCAAAGCGCTGATTACACCCACTGCGAAGCCGTCTCCGGCGCCAACGGTATCCACAACGGATTGGACCGGAAACCCGGCCACATAACCTTGCTCCTGGCCATTATCAAAGTAAGCGCCGTCGGCGCCCAACTTGATGACAACCAGCTTGGCTCCATGGCTACGATAAAAGGCAGCGATGGCTTCCGGCGTATCTTCGCCCGTCAGTAGCCGCCCTTCTTCTATGCCTGGAAACACCCAATCAGCGCCGAACGCCAATTCGTTAATGCCTTCCCGCATGCGCTCTGTAGAGGCCCACAAAGTAGGACGCAAGTTGGGATCGAACGACACGGTCTTGCCCGCCGCACGCATCAAGGCCATGGTTTTGCGTTCGACCTCATAGCAATTCTCGGAAATTGCCGCGAACACGCCAGTACTGTGCAGATGACGCGCACCCAGCAACCAAGGCTCATCGATATCCGCCAGCTGCATCTGGCTGGCAGCCGAGCCCTTGCGATGGTATTCGATGGGCGGATCGCTGCCGTCGGTAACTTGCCCCTTGAACAGCGTAGCGGTGCGCTGCGCCGGATCGCTGATCACGTGCGAACAATCAATACCCTCGCGCTGCATTTCGGCAAGCAGGTAACGTCCCATTGAATCAGCACCCAAACGGCTGGCCCAACCGACGTTCAGCCCCAGACGGGCGAGTCCGATGGCCACATTGGTCTCGGCCCCGGCTGTGCGCTTGTGGAAAGCATGCACATGTTCCAATGGCCCAGGCCGATCGGCCACGAGCATCATCATGGCTTCCCCGAACGTTACGACATCCAGTGCAGCGCTCATGATTTTTCCTTCAGATTACGCAATTCATCAATAGCGGCGCGAGTCACCGACAGCAAATCTTCGCCCACCAAGGGATACTCGATGGCGCAGGGCAGATTACGCGGCAAGGTCCGCAATATGGCTCGCCAAGGCGCCATTGAGTCGGCCAAAGGAACGGCAACCCAACGCCCCGGCTGACGCTGTACGCCCTTGCAATGTACATAGCGCACTCGCGAAGCAAAAGTTTGCGCCGCCTGCAAGGGGCACTCGCCCTGCCAATGCCAGTTGCCCATATCGAATGTCATGCCCAGCTCCAGCCCACTGGCTCCTGCTGCATTGAAAAACTGCTGCAGGCAATCGAGCGTACCGGCGGTCGCCGTCTGATCGTTTTCGATCAGCAAGCTGACATTTTGCGAGGCAAGACGTTGCTTCATGAGATCCAGGCCATTGACTCCAGCCTGGGAAAATGCACCTATGGACATCTTCAACACAGGCGCATTCAGGGCGATAGCCCCGGCCAGCCCCCGTTCCAACGCAGGCAGGTTCAAGGCGCCCGCTTGATCCCACAGCATTTCAGGACTGGAATACACACATGTCATTCCGGCATCACGCACGCTGGCTGCGAGCTCTGCCAATTCATTGTTGCGGCCTTGCAGAAGCTCGCCGCGAATCTCGACACCATCGGCGCCCGCCGCGTGGCACAGTTCCACGAACCAGCGTTGCCCATGGCGCCGCACCTCGCTGGCTCCAAACGAAGACAAGGAAATAATAATTTGATTAAACGAATTCATGATTCCGTAGGGACCGCACACGGACGGCCCGCAGCAAACGAAGCACGGCAACAGCGCCCCGCCCCGGTATCGACACAACGGGCGCCCCACGGACGCCCTTTGAACTAGGAATTAAGGATCTGACCCAGAAAATTACGGGTTTTTTCGTTTTGAGGATTGCTGAAAAACAGCTCGGGCGATGCTTGCTCGACGATTTTCCCGTCTGCCATGAAAATAACCCTATCGGCCACGCTGCGCGCAAAACCCATTTCGTGCGTCACACACAACATAGTCATACCGTCTTCGGCCAGGCCTATCATGGTGTCCAGCACTTCCTTGACCATTTCAGGGTCCAGCGCCGAGGTGGGCTCGTCGAACAGCATGATCTTCGGCGTCATGCACAATGCGCGAGCAATGGCCACGCGCTGCTGCTGCCCGCCCGATAATTGGCTGGGATACTTTCGAGCCTGATCGGCAATGCGAACACGTGTCAGGTATTTCATGGCCATCGCTTCGGCTTCCTGCGAACTGATGCCGCGCGAGCGCATAGGGGCCAACATGCAGTTCTGCAAAACCGTCATGTGCGGAAACAAATTGAACTGCTGGAACACCATGCCGACTTCCTGGCGAACCGCATCGATATTCTTGGCATTGGCGGTCAGGTCGATGCCGTCGACCACAATACGGCCTTGCTGTATTTTTTCCAGCCCGTTGATGCAGCGTATCAGGGTGGACTTACCCGAGCCCGAAGGGCCGCAGATAACGATACGTTCACCCGCGGCGACAGTCAGGTCGACATCGGTAAGGGCATGGAACTTGTCGTACCACTTGTTAAGCGCTTCGATTTCAATGATCTTCCCGCCCGTGCGGGCGGAAAGATCCGATCCATCGACAGCAAGTGTAGTCTGTCTGTCAGTCATGATAAATCGCTAAGTGAATCAGGATGCTTTGAGCTCAGGCAAAGGTGTGCCCAGCCATTTTTCGAACAGCTTGCTGAATTCGCCGTCCTTGATGTTTTTATCAACCAGCTTGTTGATGGCTTCAAGTGTCTTTGGCTCGCCAGGACGCATGGCAACCGCCATTTCCTGCTGCAGCAACACAAACTTGTTTTCGAAGCGATCTGGAGCGCGCTTGGCGATCTGGGCTGCTACCGTGGTCGAACAACCAATGGCGTCTACCTGGCCGGACAGCAATGCTTGCATGGCCGAAGCGTCGTCATCGAAGCGGCGGATGTTGGCATCTTTAGGCGCTACTTTGCTGACAGCGATATCTTGTGTGCTGGCGCGGGCAACGCCAATGCGCAGGCCGGACAAGTCTTCAGCTTTGGAGATTTTGGCATCTTTGCCGCCAAACACAACGATCTGGGCAGCCGAATAAGGATGCGAAAACTGCACTTGCTTGGCGCGCTCGGGAGTGATGGCCAGCGAGGCGATCAACATGTCGACCTTGTTGGTCAACAAATAAG
>DATJCP010000260.1:0-2769 GCA_035514715.1 Candidimonas sp. | reverse complement strand
GTTGGCCAATAGCGCCAGTATGGTCCGGGCAGCATGGCCCAGGCTGGTGGGCGCGGAGGCAGTAGTGCTGGTACTGGGTGCACTGCGTGCGGCCAGTATCTCGGCAGCGCGGGCATCCACCTTGGCGCGATTGATGGCGTCTTTGGTTTGCTGCTCGGTTTGCCCCGTGGCGCGGTCTACACCATCGCGCGTTTGGCGATGAACTTGATTCTGTGCGGCATCCGGGCGTTCGGGGCTGCCTGGCTGGGTGACCGCGTCTGGGCGGGCGCCTGAAACCAGGTTGGCTTGCTGAGATAGTGTAGTGCCTAGAACGGAGTCCAGCCGATGCACCAATAAGGTGCCTAGGGCCGATGGGCCGCCAATGCTCATGATTACGAAATGGTGCGGGAGTAAGTTTGCAAGACAGTCTGTTGACGTTTCATGTTGCCCAGCAAGACGCCTAGCCGATTAAGTTCAGGCCTGGCCAGCATGCGTATGCAGGCATCATCATCGAGAATCTTGGCTAGCAGTTCTTTGCGGGCTTCGCGATCTTGATCGCTAAGATTGCCAATGGCGCGCAGGGACTCCACGGCGTCTTGATATTCTTCACCCAAGGCGACTACCGTATCCCAATTATTGGTGCGTGCTTCCTCTAGCATGCGGCTGGAGATGCCGGCTATGATTTCGTACTGGCGCAAAATGGAAGGCGTGTGGCTCATAGGTAATATCATCGGTGGGTCTGTGCGGAATGGCGGTGCTGCTATGTTATTTTTGCATAAGTTGTTGATAATGCAAGAATAGAATATTGGGCTGCTAAGTACTATAGGGTCGCTGCGTAAGACGGGTATTAGGCTGTTTGCCCGGCAGATAATTCCGTGCGGGCTGGGTCTACGGCCTCGCGCCAGGCGCTGCCAATGTTAATCAGCAACTGTTCGGCCAACGCCAGTTTTTCAAGGTCTGCGTTCAGGTTAGCCAATAGCAGGTTGCGTATAATCAGTTCGTAGCTGGCAACCAGATTGGTTGCCAGCTCCCCGCCCGATTTCCTATCAACGCTGGCTTTCAGGCCGGAATCGACAATGTCGATGGCTTTGGATATGGCAATGCCACGGCCTTCGAGATTATTGTTTTCCATATGTAAACGGGCTTTCAGGATAGCCGCCTGCGCGCCATTGAACAGCAGCGTGATCAGGTGTTCGGGACTAGCGCTAAATACTTCGGTTTCCAGGCCTATATTGGCATAGGCATGGACGGAGTGTTGGCTTCTAGGCCCGCGGGTAGGAGGATAAGTCATTATTTGCTACTGTTGTTACCCAGCATGGATAATTGCTGGGTAAGGTAGCTACTGATGGAACCCATCTGTGCCACCATGGAGTCTAAGGCAGAAAACTGTTTGCGGTAGCTTTCCATTTTCACATCGATGCGGTCAGATGTGGCTTCGTATTGCTGATCCAAGTCTTTAAGCATTTTGGTCATGCCATCAGTGGCGGCACTGATAGTGCCGCCACTTTTGATGAAGCTATCTGCAACTGTGCCCAGTTTTTTGCTGATACCGTTTTCGCCGGCAAATAGCTTTTCCACATCGACCATGCTGTCTTTTAGAGCAGAGTCTAATTTTTTGTTGTCTACAACCAACTTGCCAGTTTTGGGATCAAGGGTGACGCCTAGTTGAGATAGGGTACGTATTGTGCCTGAATCGTTAGCGGTGTTTAGCGCGTTATGTATTTGGCTTTGCACATTGCGTGTCAGGCTATCGCCCGAGAGGGCGCCAGTGTTCGCTTGATTATCGACATCGAAAGTGGTTTGAGCTTTGATGATGTCTTGCAGAACGTTATAGGCATCGACAAAATGGCTGATGGCTTTGGATGTAACGGTATCATCACGGGTTATCGATAACGTATTTGTGCTGCCTGCTGCATTCGTCTTGGTTAACGTCAGCGTCACGCCTTCGATGGCATCTTCAATAGTATTGGTTTGGCTATTAATTTGAATGCCGTTAATTAACACACGGGAATCATCGGCGACTTTTTCCTGTAGGGCGTTGTTGGCACCGCCTTGAGTGAACCCGATGGTGTTCTGGAGTTCCGTGATGTCTGTGCCTGCACCTGCGTCGCTGACGGTGATGCTTTCTACTGAGGCTTCTGTACCAGTGTCTTTAGCGGTCAATAATAGATAAGACTTGGATCCGTCGTTGATCAGCGTGGCGCTGACGCCCATGGTGGAGTCATTGTTGATGGCTTTGGCGATACCTTCAAGCGAAGTGTCGGCAGAGTTCAGGCTTAGTTTTTTGGCGTCCTGGCCACCCACTTTGATTTCAATTTCGACTTTACCTGTAGCCAAGGCTTCTGTTCGGCTAGATTTACCAGTGCTGGTCAGGGTTTGAGAGGAGGCGAGTTGCTGGACTTCAATGTTGTACTGGCCGGCTATCGCTTTACTGGACGCCTTGGCGGTAAATGCGTCGCCGCTGGCACTGGTTTTAAGCGCGCCGAAAGCATCCGCGCTACCTAGGGCATCGGATGCTTTTTTAAGTGTTTCGATGGCACCCTTAACTGTCCCGTAACCTGACAGGCGGTTCTGGACTGTTTGTTTCCGGCCTGCGATAAGGCTTAGAGAAATATTTTCGCTTTTGCGAAGATCTTCCAGCAGCTTGTCTAGCGGCAGGCCTGAACCCACACCAATATTTGAAATAGCCATATTAAACTCCGTATTCAGGTATTGTGCTGCAAATTAGAGAAATTCAATGCATTTGATAACGGCTATAAGCTTGTGCTCTTTAGCCGTTTGCCCCATTTG
>DATJCP010000259.1:0-5696 GCA_035514715.1 Candidimonas sp. | reverse complement strand
CATCGCAACTTTTTCGAGTACGGATACCGCCAGCTTGAACACCGCCGGGCCATCCATATGCAAGAACGCACTACCCTCCACAGCGCCGGCACGTACGCTGCCAGGAACGCACAGGATATCGCTATGGCGACCATCGGCATGCAGCTTCGTGGCCAGAACCCCTGGCGTGGCGGAGGCGCTCATCACGACCGCGCCCGAGCCGTCGCCAAACAGCACGCAGGTGCCGCGATCCTCGAAATTCAGTATCCTGGAAAAAACTTCCGAGCCAATGACCAGAACATTCTTATGCGCTCCGGTCTTGATGAAACTATCGGCCATCGATAGCGCGTAGACGAAACCGCTGCATACCGCCTGCACGTCAAGCGCTGCACAATGATTGATGATTCCCAGCTTGCGTTGAACCACGCACGCCGTGCTTGGAAATCCGCCAAAAAAATCCGGAGTGGAGGTCGCCAAGATGATCAGATCGATTTGATTCGGCTCCAGCGCTGCCATCTCCAGTGCTCGCCGCGCCGCAAACACTGCCAGGTCGCTGGACTGCATGTCGGGTTCCGCGTAATGACGCGCTGAAATTCCGCTGCGCGTAAAAATCCATTCATCGGAGGTCTCCACGCCTTTTTCGGCGAGTTGCGCCGCCAAGTCGTGGTTGGTCACCCGCCGCGGCGGCAAATAACTGCCGGTACCGATGATCTTGCTGTAGAGAGTCATGCGCTTTTCTCTTGAATCGATTCAGTCATGCTGGTGTCCTTCGCTGCAGGAGTACTTTGCCCCTGCGGCATCAATTCGGCAATGGTGGTGGCAACGCGCGCCAGGACGCCATGCGTGGCGGCATCGAAGGCGCGCTTGATGGCCCATTCATAAGCGTAGGCATCGGCGCCGCCATGGCTCTTGAAGACCAGGCCACGCAGACCCAGGAGGCTGGCACCATTGTAACGGGACGGATTCAGGCGGTGGCTGAATGAACTGATGGCGCCGCGTGCAAGCAGTGCGCCAAGCATATTCAACGGATTGCTTTTGAATGCAGTCGTCAGGGCACTTTTCACGAAACGTCCAAGGCCTTCCGATGCCTTCAGCACCACGTTGCCGACAAAACCATCGCAGACTACCAGATCGGTCGTCCCCATGAAAATATCATTGCCTTCGACGTTACCGTAAAAATTCAGCACCCCTTGTTGGTGATCTGCTCGCAACAATGCGGCAGTCTGCTTGACGACATCATTGCCCTTGATGTCTTCCTCGCCGATATTCAGCAAACCAACGGTCGGACTCGGAATACCCTCCACAGCGGCAACCAGAATCGAACCCATCAAGGCAAATTGGTGCAAGTGCTGCGGTTCGCAATCGACGTTGGCGCCCAGATCGAGCATGTAGGTGGGACGGCCTTTCTGGTTGGGAATCAGGGCGCAAATCGCCGGGCGGTCGACGCCTGGAATGGTCTTCAGCACATAGCGCGAGACGGCCATCAATGCGCCGGTATTGCCGGCAGAGACGCATGCCTGCGCCTTGTTTTCCTTCACCAGATTGATCGCCACCCGCATCGAAGAATCTTTCTTGCGACGCAGTGCGATCTCCAGCGGATCGTCCATCGCCACAACTTCGGATGCCGCGACTACAGACAGGCGAGGATGATCGAAGGCCTTGTGTTTTTTGAGTTGAGCGTGAATGGCATTTTCCAGGCCAACCAGAATCAACTCGGAATCCGGCTCACGATTGACGAAGGAAATTGCTGCAGGAACAGTAACCGATGGGCCATGATCGCCGCCCATGCAGTCGATAGAAATTTTTGTTGTCATGTATTGGTTCTGAACCACGCTCCAGACCGCATTATGGGCCAGATTCGGCGCGACTCAAAATGACAGTGCAGCATGTTTCGAGATATAAAAACGGCGCCGGATAAAATCCCTCAGCGCCGCATTTTGCAGGAAACCGCACTCAGATTATTCGTCGTTCTTGGTCTTCAATACCTTGCGTCCGCGATAGAACCCATTCGGGCTGATGTGATGACGCATGTGAGTTTCACCGGTAGTCGGTTCGACGGCCAGTGGAGGCGCGCTTAAAAAATCATGCGAACGATGCATGCCGCGCTTGGAGGGGGACTTCTTGTTTTGCTGGACTGCCATGACAACTCCTAAACCATAAGTTTGTAAATTTTAACATATCGGATTCAGCGCCTGGATGCCGTCCCGAATATCCTTGCTGCAGCTCTTTATTTCAGTTGCACCGCCAGTACTCGTACCTTACTGCTTCAAGTCCTTCAGTGCGGCAAATGGCGATGGCTTTTTTGCGCCTTGCAATCGCTCTACGGTTTCCTGACCTGGACAATTTTCATGCTTGGGCGCAAACGGCAGCGCGAGCAGCGCGTCATCTTCAACCAGCAGCATGACGTCCAACTGCTTTGCCACGACGATGACATCGACTGCATCGTCCTGCAGCAATTCCTCGATGCTGTCCGCAGCGTCTTCATCCGGCGCCAGAATCAGAACAGACTGGGTTGCGATACGGTGTGCAAATGGCGTCAAACACCGCTGACACATCAATTGCATCGTTCCCGTAACCGACAACCTCAGCCGGGTATGCCCGAATTGATCCGCATCGCCGTGCAACGACCACTGCAGCACTCCGGAAGCATCGACCCCTTCCGCCGCCAAGCGACCCAGTTCAGCGATTGCGACCTCGCCCTCTGCGCGCTCCCTGAGTCGACAAAAATCAAAGGCGTCGATCGCAAAAGCTCTCATAAGACAAGTTGAACCCGGAAAACCTGCGATAATAACAGCCTTTCTCCTTACTGGTCAAAGCCTTAGCGCAGTTTATTCAGCCTTTCTTCAACACCGCCCACTTCGATGCCCGCGCCCCCCTCCACCAGGCTGATTCTCGCGTCCGGTTCCCGCTATCGCCAGGAGTTGCTCGCACGTCTGCGCTTGCCATTTGACGCGATTACGCCGGACATTGATGAAACCCCGCTACCCGCTGAAACTCCGCAGGCAACCGCATTGCGGCTAGCCCAGGCAAAAGCGGCCGTAGTGGCTCTGGCAGCGCCGGATGCACTGATTATCGGCTCGGATCAGGTAGCCATCCTGGACGGCCAGCAAATCGGTAAGCCCGGATCGCATGCCAATGCGCTGCGGCAATTGCAACAATTGCGCGGGCAATCAGTGGTCTTTCATACGGCGCTGTGCCTGCTGGACGGGCGCGTGAACGCGCCGGCAGGCAAAATACAACTCAGCAATATCCAAAGTTCGGTGACGTTCCGCGACTTGTCGGACCATGAGCTGGATGCCTACCTGCGTATCGAGCAACCATACGATTGCGCCGGTAGCGCAAAAAACGAAAGCCTCGGGATTGCGCTGCTTGAAAAAATTGAAAGCACCGACCCTACGGCATTAACCGGCTTGCCTCTGATCGCACTCACCTCGATGTTGCGACGCGCCGGCCTGTCTTTGTTCGCAACATAGATTCATGGGAGTATGCCCGTTTTTCAATGAATTTCGCATATTTTACCGACATGCATAAATATGCTGGCATGAGTATATAAGCAGATAAGAAAATGACAATGACTGGAACGCTTTACCTCATTCCAAATACGCTGGGTACGGATAGTCCCGAGGCGGCCGACCCACTCGGATCGCTGATCCCAGATGCAGTGCAATCGATTACCAGGGGCCTCGATTACTTCATAGCCGAAAATGCCAAAACGACCCGCGCTTTCCTGAAGCTGCTCAGCCGGCAACATGCGCTGGTCCGGCCCCTGCAGGAGATCGATATCGCGGAACTAAATATCAATACCGGTAGTGTCAAGCTGCCGGCATTGCTGGCGCCGCTGTTAGCGGGCCGGGACGCTGGGCTCGTGTCCGAGGCAGGAGTGCCGGCTGTTGCCGACCCAGGTGCCGATCTGGTTCGCCTGGCCCATCTCCATGCGATCCGGGTAAGGCCACTGGTTGGCCCCTCGTCGCTACTGCTGGCGCTGATGGCAAGCGGCTTGAACGGCCAGAGTTTTGCCTTCAACGGCTATCTGCCGACCGACCCGAGCCTGCGCAGCAAGCGAATCAAGGCATTGGAGGAACGCTCGAGGCAAGACAAGCAGACTCAGCTGTTCATTGAAACCCCTTATCGCAATGGCGTAGTACTCGACGCACTATGCGCTGCCTGCCAGGGACAGACCCTGATCTGCGTTGCAACCGACCTGAGTTTGGGATCGGAATCCGTGCGCACACAAGCTGCAAGCCAATGGAAAGCAGAGCTGGCTGCCGGGCGAACGCCCAATTTCCACAAGAAGCCCACCGTGTTTCTGATGCTCGCGGAATAATCACACGCGTCATCAACAACAAAACGACGGTCTTGCGCCGTCGTTTTGTTGTTCTAACCATTACCACAAGAGTACTGGATACTCCTAGATCCGCATCTACTGTGCGGAAATATCTGCATGCGTCGCCGGATCAGGGACCCGACGCTTATCCGATGCAATCGCTAACAATTGAACCACTTGTTATGCCTTCGCTAATCACGCTCTCCTTGACGCTTCGAATACTTCCAATATATGACAGCAGCCAAAACATGCAAGGACAAAGCATCCGCAACTTGCTAGCGTAAAACCGGCTGGCTGTTGCCTACCAGCGCCTTTGCGGCGCCACCGCCAACCGCAGCGCCGAATTTCTTCAGCACGCGCTCCGGCAAGCCCTCGCGTTGGGTGTAATCGACAATATCCTCGGCTTTGAACACGTCGCGCGCCACCGAGTCGACCGTACCAAAGCCGTCGGCCAGGCCCATTTCAACCGCCTTGCTGCCAATCCAGAACAAGCCCGAGAAGGTTTCCGGAGTTTCCTTCAAACGCTCGCCCCGCCCTGTACGGACAACATCGATGAATTGCTGATGAATATCTTTCAGCATCTCCGATGCGTAGTCTTTTTGCGCTGCACTTTGCGGGCTGAACGGATCCATGAATCCCTTGTTTTCGCCGGCCGTCAGCAGGCGTCGTTCGACGCCCAATTTTTCCATCAGGCCGGTGAACCCAAAACCATCCATCAGGACGCCGATCGAGCCGACGATGCTTGCCTTGTTGACGTAAATCTTGTCCGCGGCGGCAGCGATGTAATAACCGCCGGAGGCGCACATTTCATCCACTACCACATACAAGGGCTTGTCGGGGTGGGCGAGCCGCAAGCGCCGCATTTCGTCGTTGACCATGCCCGCTTGAACCGGGCTGCCACCGGGGCTGTTGATACGCATCACGACACCGACCGAACCGCTGTTCGAGTAGGCCTTGTCCAGTGCACTGATGATGTTTTCGGCCGATGCCTTGCCGTCGGCCTCGATGGTGCCATCCACATCCACCAGTGCCGTATGGCGGCCGATATTTTCCACATCGACCGTGCCTAGACCGAACACCAGCCAGAGTCCAAGCACGATCACGGCCAGCGTCAGCAATTTCAGGAAAATCCCCCAGCGCCGGCGCGCACGCTGTTCGCGCAGAGTGGCAAACGCCAGCTTTTCCAGTATTTCCCGTTCCCAGCCACTTTTCGGGATGGCCGCCGACTGTGGCTGCCCGGGTTCCAATTCGTTATTACTCATCATCGTCGCTCTTCTTGTTCCGCCAGCGCTTATGCGATCGCGGGCCGTACATAATCATCCGGTTGCCAGTACACCTGGCCATCCTGTTCCGCCACGGCAATGGCGCGCAACCGCCCGCCCCGGCAAGGACC
>DATJCP010000258.1:0-3747 GCA_035514715.1 Candidimonas sp. | reverse complement strand
GCACACTGATCAGCGAACTGTTGCGCGGTTCAAGAAAACCTATGATGAAAGAGCCGTCGGCTTCGTTCAGGGGCAGACCGTCTTGTAGCAAAAGCACGCCGCGATTCACCGGGTTGCTTTGCACGCCCGAGCCGCGAATGTTCAGGCGCGGTTGGTCGATACCGCCAAAAAATTCCTGTACGACGATGCCGGGTTGGTAGTCCAACGCATCGCGCAGGGTGACCAGGCGTATTTCTTCTTGCGGCTCTATAAGATTGGTGCCGCCTGGAACGCGTTGCAGCTTGGCTTTTTCTTCTTTTGGACCAGGTTGCAGCGGCGACGATGCGCCTTGACCGGAAACCACCACGGGCGACAGTGTATTGACTTGCTGGGCATGTGCGACGGGCAGCCATAGGGAGCCCAAGGCCACACTTAGCGCGAGGCGGTGAAACAGCGGTGTAGTAGACATATTTATTCTCGTTGGGGGGGGTGTGGATTACCAGTGCAGATAGAACATGGCTTTGGCCAGCAAAACGATGCCGACCATATGACAGAACACGCTTAGATGAATGTATTTGAAGTGGATGGAGCGCAACTTGCCCTTGCGCTGCAGTGTCATGGCCGACAGGAAATGCCCAAAAACGCTAAGCGCCAACACGATTTTGATGGTGAGCAGCAAGCCGAAGCTGCTTTCGAAAGGGTGGGCCAGGGCAGCGCGGTGTTGCCATGCCATGCCTATGCCGGCGCTATATAACAGCAGCAACACCCAAGGCATGATGCGGCGTGCGCGAGTGCCGATAGCGATTTCAATGACGCGCATGGTGTCCCGCGGTACATGCTTGCGCACCCCTTCCAGTATCAGCACTTCAAAGAACACGGTGCCGATGAACATGAGGGCGGCAAATAGATGAATGGTCAACAGCACGGGGTAACTCATGATGCTTTGGGTTCCAGGTTAAGCAGTGTGTGATGCAAGGCGTCGGCCGCTATGGCGCGGCTTTGGCTGTTTGCAGAGCTTTCGAAATCAAAAGATTGCAGCTTCCCGTTGGCGATCAGGACGCAGCGGTCGACCATTTCGACCAGTTCATGGGGGTGGTGGCTGATGCATAGCAGGGCGGCGCCCGTGTCTTTCACGCATTCGGTGCATAGCGCGCTTAGGGTTGCCCGCAAGGCCGGGTCCAGTGCGCTGAAAGGCTCATCCAGCAACAGCAGGTCGGGTTGCATGGCGAAGGCGCGGGCCAGGGCAGCGCGTTGCGCCATGCCGCCGGACAGTTCGCCAGGCCATGCTTTGCCCACGTTGGCCAGGCCCACGCGCTCGAGCCAATGGCAGGCGCGGTTGCGCGCTTCTCGTTTGGAGCAGCCTGATGCAAGCAGCGGGATTTCGATATTGTCCTGGACGCTGCGCCAAGGAAGTAAGCGCGGTTCCTGGAAGACCAGCAACGCATGCCGGTAGCTGTTGATGCAGGCGCCGCTGCTGGCATTCAGCAGGCCTGCCGATAGTTTCAGCAGTGTGCTTTTGCCCGCGCCGCTGGCGCCCAGGATGCCCACGCGTTCGCCAGGCGTCAGGCTGAAGTCGATAGTGTCGAGTATCTGGGCCGTGCCGAAACGCAGCGATAGTTTACGCAGTTCAAGCATGGTCGCTCCTGGGTTCCTGCCATTGCGTAAGACGGCGTTGCAAGGGCTGCAGCAAGGCGAATTCCAGTGCGGCCACTAGGGCAAGGATAAGAATGACCCAGGCGTACAGTTCACCGCTGTCGAAGGTGCTCCGGGCGTTGGCCAGGGCGAAACCGGCGCCGCTTTCGGCTCCAAGGACTTCAGCCATGACGACCAGCCGTACTCCGCCGCAAGTGGCGATAAGCAGGGCGGCGGTCAGGGGGGCGGCCAGCGCCGGCAAATACAAGTGCCGCAAGCGCATCCAGGCGCCATAGCGGTAGACGTGGGTCATTTCGATCAGTGATTTATCGACCAGCATCATGCCTTTGACCGTATTGACATACATGCCGGGCGCCATCATCAGCACGGTGATGAAAATCACCATGGATGAACCCAGGCCGAACCACAGCATGGCAAGCACGACGACGACTACCGGCGGCATGGCCATCAGCAGCCAGCGCAAAGGCTCCAGCAGGCCGCGCAGCCTGACATTGTGTCCGGCCAGCACGCCCAGGGTAAAGCCGATGGCGCAGCCCGTGCCAACGCCGATGGCAATGCGGGTGAGGCTGGCGCTGGCGTTAGCCCAGAACGTATCGCTTTGGACTAATGCGGCCAAGGCGCGCAGGGCTTGCAAGGGGGTGGCCATTAGCAGGGGCCCCAGATATTGGGCGGTCAGTTGCCAGCCGGCAAGCAGCAGCATTACACCCAGCAACGACCACGATCTGGAAGTGCGCGTGGGTTTACGCAAATTGGAAGGAGTCATGGTCCGTAGAAACCTGCATCAGGCAGACGCCCGCCTATAGCCTGTGGATTCTGCTTGCCCAATAGCTGGTACAAGGCCTCCAGTTGAGGGCGAATAGTGTTTGCCGGTCGGCTGTCCAGACGTGTTGCCTTGATGGCG
Organism: Candidimonas sp.; assembly: GCA_035514715.1. Taxonomy (GTDB): domain Bacteria; phylum Pseudomonadota; class Gammaproteobacteria; order Burkholderiales; family Burkholderiaceae_B; genus Pollutimonas. Next base: position 1,214 of record DATJCP010000258.1, on the reverse strand, counting down.
TTTTCCACGGCTGGAACAGGCAGGTGGGGGATATGGCGATTAACCAGTTCGGCGCAAGCCAGGGTATTGGATGAGCACCACGCAGCAGACTTCGCATAGGCTTGCTCGACCGCGCGGCTAAGTTCGGTGTCGTGAGCGATATGTGAATTGACCATGACGCCAGCCTGAGGCAGATCGGCCTGGTCGGGGAAGCTATTGCGCCAGGCGGCTTCCAGGTTTTGCGCTCGGTACAGCGGCGCGCCGCCTTGCTGTTCGTTGCGCCACATCAGCAGCGACGCCGTAGGCTCAACTAGCAGAGCGTGTTGGCCTTGCCCGGTCAGCATCAGGGCGATGGCGTCTTGCGCATCGCGGGTGCGGCGCAGGCGGACGGCATTGTTCTGCCCAAACGCTTGAGCTTCAAGCAGCGTATCAAGCAGCACGGCGGGCAAGTCGCGCTGGAATGGCACCAGCAGTTCTTTACCCGCCAGATCGGAAAACTCATGAATGGCAGGGTCGCGGCTGACTAGCCATAAGATTCCCCAAACCGATATATTCAAAAGCCGCACCGAGGCGCCCCGATTAGCCATGAGGGCGGGAAGGTTGCTGGGCGCCGCGCTGAAGTCGATTTCTTTTTTCGCCAGCAGCACGCGCAGTTGGTCGGGGCTTTGCCACAGGCGGAACTCAAGCTTGTCGGTATATTGCTTAAGCGCCTGGGTTTCGACCATATGCAGCAAGGGAAACGTAACGACGGCGGTGGGGCCGGCCAACGTCAGTTTTTCGTAGAGGGGGGCGGCGCGTGCAGGAAGCGTGCCTGCAATCAGGCAAAGCAGCGCTGGCAACATGCCTTTGAGCATTTGCTTCGCCAGCCTCATGGGATTAAACATAATATAAATGAGAATGATTATCGATACAGAATGATCGCATGGGAGGTAAGGAGCATTCCATGATGTGGATCAAGGTTTTGGGCGGATGGCGCAAGAATCGGCTCGCAGCGGCTTGTGCAATACGGCCTGCCTGGATTTATATCGTTGGCGAAAAGGGGATATGGCGACGCCCGGCGGCTAAGGGGGTAAACTCTTTTTTCGACTCATGCCACGCCCTCTGTTGTGCATGGTTCCCCAATTCTGCAAAGGAAAGAAATGAGCACAACCAAACGTCTGCGGTCTGCGAATATTACCCAGGGCGCGGCACGGGCCCCCAACCGTTCCATGTACTACGCTTTGGGCTACAAAGAA
>DATJCP010000257.1:0-4503 GCA_035514715.1 Candidimonas sp. | reverse complement strand
GGAACGTGCATCGATATTTTCGGTAGCGGAAATCATGCCTCGCCCTCCTTGGCACCGGCAAGTTCTCGGCGGCGTACCGCCGATGGCCACAGCCCCGCCGGCCGGAAGATCATGACCAGCACCAGCGCAAAGCCGAACATCAACATACGTATCCCCTCGGGATCAAGGATGACATCGCCAAATAGGGTTTGCTGCAGCGGCACCACCAAGGCCCGCAACAATTCGGGAAAAACCGATAGCAAAACCGCGCCCAATATCACGCCCGGAATATTGCCCATGCCGCCCAACACGACCATGCACAGCACCAGAATCGATTCGGTCAGGCTGAAGCTTTCGGGACTGACAAAACCTTGCATGGACGCGAACATGGCGCCAGCCATCCCGCCAAAGCTTGCCCCCATGGAAAACGCCAACAATTTGATATTGCGGGTATTGATCCCCATGGCCTTGGCGGCCACTTCATCTTCGCGTACGGCTTCCCAAGCCCGCCCTATTCGGGAATTCTGCAACCGGGCGCATATGATCACGATGATGATGGTGACCAATAGCAGCAGGTAATAGTATTTCTCAGGACCCGTGATGCGGAAACCAAAGATTTCCTGAGTGCGGCCGAAAAGAAACCCATTCACCGAAAACGTATCGACCCGGTTTATGCCCTGCGGACCATTGGTGATATTGATAGGCGCATCTAGATTGTTCATGAAGATGCGGACAATCTCACCAAAACCCAGGGTCACGATAGCTAGGTAGTCGCCTCGCAACTTTAGCGTAGGCGCACCCAATATTGCGCCAAAAAATGCCGCCAGCAGCACACCCGCCGGCAACACTACCCAGAATGGCAGATGCAAACCGAAATGCGGCGATGCCAGCAATGCCCATACATAAGCGCCGACCGCGTAGAACGCGATATAACCGAGGTCAAGCAGGCCGGCGAAGCCCACCACGATATTCAGCCCCAGGGCCAACATGACATACAACAACGCAAAGTTCAGCGTACGCACCCAGCTTTGCCCGGCCATGCCAAGCACAAAGGGCAAGATCGCCAATACCGTGCCGCACAGTGCAATACCCAGCCATACCTTCAAAGATATGCCGCCGTTGCGGGAAATGGAAGAATGGCTCATGCGCGGTCCCCTACTCGTTCACCCAGCAACCCAGAAGGACGGAAGACCAGAACCAGGATAAGCACGATGAACGAGAAAACATCCTGGTAATTGCTGCCGAAGACGCCATTGGTAAGGTCGCCGATGTAACCAGCACCCAAGGATTCAATAATACCCAGCAACAAGCCGCCCAGCATGGCTCCACCGAGATTGCCGATGCCGCCCAGCACAGCGGCGGTAAACGCCTTAAGCCCAAGCAGGAAGCCCATGGTGTATTGGGCCACCCCGTAATACGTGGTGACCATCACGCCCGCCACGGCGGCAAGCGCTGAGCCGATAAGAAAGGCTGCAGAAATGACAGTATTGATATTCACGCCCATCAAGCCGGCCACCTCGCGATTCTGGGCAGTGGCGCGCATGGCCGTACCCAGGCGCGTACGGTGCACCACAAGCAGCAGGCCAGCCATGATGGCGGTCGCGGTAAGAATGATGCTGACTTGCAGCAGGCTGATGCGCGCACCGCCTATAGGGAAGATAACAGGCTCAATGATGTGCGGAAAGCTAAGGTAATTACGCCCCCAAACCATCATGGCCACATTCTGGATGATGATGGAAACGCCAATGGCGGTGATCAGTGCCGCCAGCCGCGGCGCGCGGCGCAACGGGCGATAGGCGTAACGTTCAGCCAGCCAGCCCAGGATCATGCAAACGGGAATGGAAACCAGCAAGGCGGCGACAATGGCCAGCCATGCCGAAATGCTGCCGGGCTCGGCGCCAATAAGCGTTACCACCAGCGTGGTCGCTACCATGGCGCCCACCATGACGACGTCGCCATGAGCAAAATTGATCAGGCCTATGATTCCATAAACCATGGTGTAGCCAAGGGCAACCAGGGCATATACGCTGCCCACAGTGATGCCATTGATTAACTGTTGTATGAGAATGTCCATGTTTTATGACTCTAAAGATGGGGCCGGCGCAAGCCGGCCCGCAAAAAACCACAAGAAAGCGGCGTAGCCTTAATTGGCCTTGCTGATCATGGTTTTCACCATTTCCCACTTGCCATTCTTGACTTCATAAACGGTGACCGAAATTTCCTTCAAGTCGCCTTTGTTGTCGTAGGCAATGTTCTGGCTGGTGGCGCCAGTGCGCGTAAGCGCGGCAAGCTTGGGCAAGTAAGCCTTGGGCTTGGCCGAACCGGCTTCCTTCATGGCGGTAATCATGTTCCAGGCGCCGTCATAGGCATAAGGAGCATAAACGCCAGGATTCACTTTGAAACGCGCTTTGTAGTCGGCTTCGAATTTTTCACCGGCGGCCATTTGCTTGAGCGGTACGCCAGCAAGCGAAGCAAAGGTGCCGTTGGCGGCATCACCGGCCAGCTTAAGGAAGGTATCGCTGCGGGTCATTTCGCCCGAAACCAGCGGAGCCTTAATGCCCAGCGTGGCCATTTGACGGCGCATTGGGCCAGACTGTGCATCCAAACCGCCAAAGAAAATGGCGGCGGGTTCTTTGGCCTTGATGTTGGTCAGGATGGATGTGAAATCGTTGGCCTTGTCGGTGGTGTATTCGCGTGCGATCACTTTGCCGCCCGCTGCTTCCACGGCTTTGGCGACCTGGTCGGCCAAGCCCTGGCCATAAGCGGTACGATCGTCGATCAAGGCAACGGTTTTAGCGCCCAGATCCTTGACCATGAACTCACCAACGGCCGCGCCCTGCTGGGTATCGCTGGTCATCATGCGGAACGTGTTGTTATAGCCCTGGTCAGTGTATTCGGGCGATGTGGCCATGGCAATTTGCGGCAGACCGGCGTCGTTATAAACGCGGGATGCGGGAATGGTGGTGCCTGAATTGAAGTGGCCCAATATGCCGTCCACACCTTCATCAACGATTTGCTGGGCTACCTGCACAGCGGTACGCGGGTCGGCCTGGTCGTCGCGCGAGACCAGTTCAAACTTAGCTGTCTTACCGTCAAGCTGAATATTTTGCTTATTGGCTTCTTCGAGCGCAAGCGTCAGGCCGTTTTTCATGTCTTCGCCATAGTGCGACTGCGGCCCGGTCAACGGAGCGGCAAAGCCCAGTTTCACAACCGTGGTGTCGGCGGCTTGGGCCTGGCCGAACGCAAAGCTTGCCATCACGGCGGCTGTTGCGGCTAAAAGCTTGAATCCTTTAATGGACTGCATGTTTATCTCCGGTATATAAATAATGCTAATTAACCCGCGTGCGAGTAGCACCTGGGATTAAACCAAAAGTACAACCTATTTTTAATTGGTCGTAACCCTTAAAGAACCATCATTGCAACATCAGGGCATACTGCTAGCCCACCATCATCAAGCTGGCGTTCCCCCCCGCTGCCGCGGTATTCACGCTAACCGAAACCTCGCGCCATAAGCGCTCCAGACGATAACCCTGGCCCGCAGCCAGTTCATCGCTGCTCAAGCCTTGTACCGAAACGATAGGCCCCTGGCGTTGCGCCACCGCTTGATTCAGTTCGCGCAACGCATCGCTATCGCCCTCGAACAAAACTGCCTGGTAATCACCTTGCTCGACCTCATCGTTAGCCACCAAGCGTATGCTCTTTTTCTCGTCTGCCGTGCGGGCGGCAAAAAACACCTGCCCCGCACCGGTATCCAACAGCGCCATGCGGTTGCCTGTACGTTTGCACGCATCAAACTGGATTGCCGCGCCCGCCTCTGTGGACGCCACGCACAACACCGTGCCACGCGGTTTGATGTGATAAATATTGCTTTCACCGGTAGGCCCGCTAAGAACCACCGGAGCGCTGCCTGCGTTACCCGTATTGCACCAGGCCGGTAATTCGTCCGGGCGCGTTGCCAACAGGCGCAACAAATACAAGGGGCCGCCAGCTTTTGGCCCTGTACCCGAAAGCCCTTCCCCACCAAACGGCTGCACGCCAACCACAGCCCCCACAATATTGCGGTTAACGTAAATATTGCCGGCATGAATGCGTTCGGATACGCGGGCAACGGTTTCATCCAACCGCGTGTGCACCCCGAAAGTCAGGCCGTATCCCGTCGCGTTGATAGCATCGATCAAGGCATCCAGCTGTTCGCGCTTGTAGCGCACCACGTGCAAGACCGGACCGAAGACTTCCTTCTTTAGCGCAGCCACATCCGTGATCTCAATAATGGTTGGCGGAACAAAAGACCCATGCTCGCACCGCGTATCCAGAGCAAGCTGATCCACCCTATGACCGGCATCGCGCATAGACTGAATGTGAGTCTGGATATTCGCCCGCGCTTCCGCATCGATAACAGGCCCTACATCGGACGACAACAAATCGGTCCTGCCGACTTGCAGCTCTTGCATGGCGCCGCGCAACATGGTCAGGACATGATCGGCACAATCTTCCTGCACACACAAAACGCGCAATGCCGAACAC
>DATJCP010000256.1:0-1582 GCA_035514715.1 Candidimonas sp. | reverse complement strand
CGTTCGCCGCCCGACAGGGAAATGGCGGTGTTGCGGCGTATGTGGGAAATTTGCAGTTCGTCGATCAGCGATTCCAGGTGCTCGCCGATTTGCGCCGAACTTAACGGCCGGCCTTCGTCGTTCAGTTGCAGCTCAAGGACGGCGCGTATGTTTTCTTCCACCGTCAGACGCCGGAATACGGAGGCGTCCTGGGGCAGGTACGACAAGCCCATGCGCGCACGTTTGTGCATGGGCATGCTGGTAATGGGCTTGCCGTCGATTTCGATGCGGCCGGCGTCGGTGGGGACAATGCCCACGATCATGTAGAAGCTGGTGGTTTTGCCTGCGCCATTGGGGCCAAGCAGGCCTACCACTTCGCCGCTGTCGACCGATAACGAGACATCTTGTACGACCGTGCGCTTGCCATAGGTTTTACGCAAACCTGTTGCGTGCAGGCTGCCGTGGGTGGCGCTGGGAGAGCGGGCTCCACCTGATGGCGGCTTGGAAGAAGAAAACATAACGTAGCGGTCTTTAGATAACAGTGGGTGCGAAGGGCGTTATTTGCGCGGTGCCGATTTTTTCTTGCATTCGGCTATGGCGGCATCGGCTTTGGCTTGAGGACGGGCCAATGATCGGACCCGGCCACCGGGCGCCGCAGAGTCAGCGCCGCCGTAGGCTTCGTAGGTACTGTTCTTTTGATGGTAAATAACGCGTTGGCCTTTGACACTGTCGAAGGGCTGGCCGCAGATGAAGCGGGTAACGACAGCCTGGCCTATCATTTCAAGGCTTTCGGTCTTGCCATCGTACTCGGCCCTGATGCCGCGTGCCTCAAGGACTTCAAACTTTTCGGGATTTTCCTGGCGTACGAAAACCAGCTTGCCGGACTCGACGGTAGCCGTGCCGTACTGGAAGCCTTGGGCATCTTCGCGCATGGTCAGTTTGTCGGAGCGCAATGTCATCAGGCCGCGTGTCATGATGACATTGCCGGTAAAGACGCTTTCCTTTTTCTGATCGTCGTAATTAAGGGTGTCGGACAAAATCAAGGTGTCGGGCTCTTCGGCTGGAGCCTTGGCCGGAGTTTGGGCCAGGGCTGATCCGGCGGCACAGGCGAGTACGGTGCTTGTCAGCCAGGCGGCAAAAAAGGAGGGGCGCTTGATATTCATGGTTTTTTTTCTGTTGTGTCAGGTTTTGCGGAATTGCCTGGCTTTGAGTCTTGGCCAGAGATTTTTACGTCGCTGGCTGAAAATACTTGTAACTGACGGGTATTGTTATCGTAACGCATACCTTTGCCATTCATGGTCGACTTGCCATTGACCACCAGCGCGGGCAGATCGGTGAACACTAAGTTGTCGTCGGGCATCAGCGTTAGCTGTTCGCTGGTGACGTCCAGTGCCGGCCTGTCTTGAATGGGGTCGGGCAGGCGGTGTACATGGGCGTTGCCTGTCATGACCACGCGCTCGCCGTTCTGATCCATGATGGCGGTGTCTGAAGTGCCTATGGTGATAGGCGATCCGGGTTGCTGGCCTGTGGCTTTTATGTTGGTGATCTCGTAGGAGTCATTGTCCGGATAGTGCTGCATGTAATCGCCTTCCAGGCGATTAAT
>DATJCP010000255.1:0-6063 GCA_035514715.1 Candidimonas sp. | reverse complement strand
CTTCCCAGCGAGTCCGGCTTGTGCTGCTGGTTAGCCGCTTGCGGCGCAAGCTTCGTGAACACGGCGCCGAAGCGCCGTTGAAATCATTGCATCGCTGGGGTTATATGTTTGCCGGGCAGGTGTTGTAGTTATTGCCGGCCGCGGCCCGGCCCATATCATTGTTCAGCGCTTGTAGCGGTGTATCGATAAATCGTCGCTGCGTATGGCCGTTGGGTTGCCCGAGATAATATCGGCCAGCAGTTGGCCGCTGCCGCATGCCATGGTCCAGCCCAATGTGCCGTGTCCCGTATTCAGGAACAGGTTACCGTAGTGGGTGCCCCCGATAATAGGGGTGCTGTCTGGTGTTTTAGGCCGCAGACCGGTCCAGAACGAAACATCGCCAAGGGCGCGGGCGCCAGGGAATAAGTCGTCCACCACCATTTCCAGTGTTTTCTGGCGCTTGGGGTTAAGGCTCAGGTCGTAGCCGGCAATTTCGGCCATGCCGCCCACGCGTATGCGCTTATCGAAACGGGTAATGGCGATCTTGTAGGTTTCGTCCAGCAGCGTGGAAACCGGTGCGCGGCTTTCGTCGGCGATAGGCACGGTAATCGAATAGCCCTTCATGGGGTAGACCGGCACGGACTCTATGTCTTTCAGAAGGCGCGTCGAATAAGAACCCAGCGCTACGACGTAGGCATCGGCCTGCATCAGCCTGTTATCGCATTGCACACCCGAAATGCGCCCGCCGCCTACATGCAGCTGCTGCACATTGACGCCGTAGTGAAATTCTACCCCCAGCTTTTTGGCTTCTTCAGTAAGTCGGGTGGTGAAAATATGGCAGTCGCCGGTTTCATCGCCGGGTAAGCGCAAGCCACCTACCAGTTTGTCCTGGGAGTGGGCCAGCGCTGGTTCAGCCTTAAGCAGTTCTTGTCGGCCAAGCAGTTCGTAGCTCATGCCGGCTTCTTTAAGGACTGCGATATCCTGGTCTACCGCGTCAAGCTGCTGTTGCTTGCGAAATACCTGCAGCGTGCCTTGCTGACGGCCTTCGTACTGGATGCCAATGGCTTCGCGCAGTTCGCTCAGGCATACGCCGCTATAGCTGGAAATTCTGACCAGGCGCTCTTTGTTGACGGCATAGCGGCTGGCCGTGCAGTTGCGCCACATTTGGTACATCCACTGCAACTGGAACAGGCTGCCGTCTGGTCGGATCGACAATGGTGGGTGTTCGGCGAACATCCATTTGATGGCTTTCAGCGGCACGCCGGGCGCTGCCCAGGGGGATGAGTAGCCATACGAGATTTGACCGGCATTGCCAAAGCTGGTTTCAAGGGCTGATGCGGGCTCCCGCTCGAGCACGATAACGTCGTGCCCCTGCTTGGCGAGATAATAGGCGCTGCTGACCCCGACGACGCCCGCGCCTAGAACAATGATTTTCATTATAAATAGCTATTGATGTTTGATTTCTAGGATGGTAAGCCACAATGTCCAGTGCTTTTTTCTGAAGAATTTGGTTTTTCAGTTGTTTATGCTGTTTGTAGGGCTTTCCTGCAGGATTTCAGCAATAATTGCTATGTTGTGTAAATTGGGCTATTTACAGCGTTTTTAGCGGCAAAATCGTGGAGAAAAGAAGGTGCGAATACAGCGAAATCCCGTTTATACATTAGATAAACTTGACAGGAATATTCTTGATTTGCTGCAGCGCGATGGCCGCATATCCATGACGGATCTGGCCGAGAGCGTAGGGCTTACGGTTACGCCGTGCATAGAACGCGTCAAGCGCCTGGAACGCGATGGCGTGATTACCGGCTATTACGCCAGGGTGAATCCAGCAGCGCTCGATGCGGGTTTGTTGGTGTTTGTGGAAATTTCAATGTCCAGCAAGTCGGACCGCACTTTTGATGATTTCCGGCGGGAAATTCTTTGCATACCGCAAGTGCAGGAGTGCCACCTGGTGTCGGGTGATTTCGATTACCTGGTGAAGGCGCGCATCAAAGAGATCAGCCAGTATCGCAACCTGCTGGGCGACATCCTTTTGCGTCTGCCGGGCGTTACCCAGACCAAAAGCTGCGTGGTCATGGAAGAGGTCAAGGAAACCCTGTTTATCGCGGCCCAGAAATAGGCGGCCTACGATAGCTTGCGGATGAACACCATGTTATCGCGGTGCATGAGCTCGGCATCCGACATGCTGCCCAGGATATCGGCGATGCGGGCGCTGGGCTGGCGCATGATGCGGCGGGTATCGGCAGATGAATAATTGATCAGTCCGCGTCCGCACTCTACACCGTGCTGGTCTACGCAGGCCACGACATCCCCGCGTTCGAATTCGCCTTCGACGGCACTGACTCCGATTGCCAGCAGGCTTTTGTGACCTTCGGTCAAGGCTTGTACAGCGCCGTTATCCAGGGTGATACGGCCGCGCAGGCGTAAGTGGTTGGCCAGCCATCGCTGACGCGCAGAGCGTACCGGCAGTATGGCGCGCAGTTCGGTACCGATTTGTTCGCCTTGAGCCAGTCGCAGCAGGACATTGGATTCGCGACCTGACGCAATGACCGTATGGCCGCCGCTATTTGCAGCCCGCTTGGCGGCAAGCACTTTGGTCAGCATGCCGCCGGTACCGATGCTGCTGCCGGATCCGCCAGCCATGGCTTCCAGGGCCGGGTCGCCCGCCTGGCCGATGGAAATGAATTCGGCGTCGGGGTTCTGCCGCGGATCGGCACTAAATAGCCCTGACTGATCTGTCAGGATGATGAGGGCTTCGGCTTCGATCAGATTGGTTACCAGCGCGCCCAGCGTGTCGTTGTCGCCCAGACGGATTTCGTCGGTGACCACGGTGTCGTTTTCATTGACGATGGGTACGACGCCCAGCCCGAGCAGGGTGTAAAGCGTGCTGCGGGCGTTCAGGTAGCGTCGGCGGTCGGCCAGATCTTCGTGGGTAAGAAGGATCTGCGCCGTGCGGATGCCGTGCTTGGCAAAAGCGACTTCGTAAGCTTGAATCAACCCCATCTGGCCCACGGCAGCCGCAGCTTGCAGTTCATGCATGGCATTGGGGCGGCGAGGCCATCCCAGGCGCGCCATGCCCTCGGCAATCGCGCCGCTGGATACCAGCACCATTTGCTTGCCTTGCGCATGCAGACTGGCGATTTGTTCGGCCCATTGCGCGACGGCCGCAACGTCTATGCCTTTGCCTTCGTTGGTAACGAGCGAAGAACCTACTTTGACAACCAGGCGTTTAGCCTGTGCAACGGCGGACAGCGAGATAGAAGAAGCGGACATAACACCAACAACAAAGATTACGTATTATCGGGCAGGGACGGGGTGGAGCGTGTGTCGTCAAAGCGGGGGTCTTCGGCAATATAGCTGCCATCGGCTTTATCTTGTTCGATATAGGCTTTGCGGCTTTCGGCGTCCAGCCAGTCTTGCAGTTCCCATATCAGTTGTTGAGTGCCTTCGCCGTTCAGGGCGGAAATGCTGAATACCGGACCGGTCCAGTTCAGCAATTTGCATAGACGTTCTTGCGCTTCCTTAGGATTGTCGAGCATGTCGAGCTTATTCAAAATCAGCCAGCGTGGCTTTTCGTATAAGTCTTTATCGTAAAGGCGGAGTTCTTCGGCGATGGCTAGCGCGTCTTTGGCGGCTTGCTCAATAGCGTCGGTTTCGGGATCGGGTGAGGATACGTCTACCAGATGCAGGAGTACGCGGGTGCGTGACAGATGGCGTAAAAACAAGTGCCCCAGGCCGGCGCCTTCGGAGGCGCCTTCGATCAGGCCGGGGATATCGGCAATGACAAAGCTGCGCGATGGCGAGGTGCGTACTACGCCAAGGTTGGGGTGCAGGGTGGTAAATGGGTAGTCGGCAATTTTAGGCCGCGCATTTGATACCTTGCTGATTAGCGTGGACTTGCCCGCGTTAGGCATGCCCAGCAGTCCGACATCGGCCAATACCTTGAGTTCTAGGCGCAACTTGCGTTGCTGGCCTTCTGTGCCCTGGGTGGATTGTTTGGGTGCGCGATTGGTGCTGGACTTGAAGTGCAGGTTACCCAGTCCGCCATGGCCGCCGGCGGCTAACGTGACTTGTTCGTTATGGCGATCCAGGTCGAACAGCTGTTCGCCGGTTGTTGCGTCAAAAACGGTGGTGCCTACAGGTACGCGCAAGGTGATGTCGGGAGCGGCTGCACCGTACTGATCGGAGCCGCGGCCGTTTTCGCCGTTTTTACCGCGATGCAGGCGTGCATAACGGTAGTCGATAAGCGTATTGATATTGCGGTCGGCTACGGCGTAGATACTGCCGCCGCGCCCGCCGTCACCGCCATCGGGGCCGCCTCTGGGAATGAATTTTTCGCGGCGAAAGCTCGCGGCGCCATTGCCGCCTTTGCCGGCGATGACTTCGATGGTTGCTTCGTCTACGAATTTCATGTTCAGATAACTTTAAAAAAACAAAGAGTAAGAGGCGCGCCGGATAGGGCGCTGGCAAGCGGAGCTAGCCTGGATATTCTAAAACAAAAAAGCCCCGCCTTTATGGCAGGGCTTTTGCGGTTCTGCGTGCCGAGATTTATTCGGCCGAAATTACCGAAACGGTACGCTTGTTAAGTGCGCCACGGATAGCGAACTTAACTGTGCCGTCAACCAGCGAAAACAGGGTATGGTCTTTGCCGATACCAACGTTAGTGCCGGGGTGGAACTGGGTGCCGCGCTGACGAACGATGATCGAACCAGCCGAGATGGCTTCGCCGCCGTAGGCTTTTACACCTAGTCGTTTCGATTCTGAGTCGCGGCCGTTACGCGTAGAGCCGCCGCCTTTTTTCTGTGCCATGTTTAGCTCCTGCTATACAAATCCGTTGAGACTATCGTTAGGCCGTGATGGCTACGATTCGGAGTTCGGTGTAATTTTGACGATGGCCTTGACGCTTTTGATAGTGCTTGCGACGGCGCATCTTGAAAATCTTGACCTTGTCGTGGCGGCCTTGTGCAAGAACGGTTGCTGTAACCAGAGCACCGGAGACCAAAGGCGTACCAATTTTTAATTGTTCGCCTTCGCCAACCGATAATACCTGGTCTAGCGTGATTTCTTGCCCAATGTCTGCCGGTATCTGTTCTATCTTTAGTTTTTGACCTGCGGAAACACGATACTGTTTCCCGCCGGTTTTTATGACCGCGTACATGTGGGAGTTCCTAAATAAAAGCCTTGGCCAAAATGCCAAGCTCACGATTCTAGCGCGTTGGGGTTTGCTGTGTCAACTTCTGGCGCTGGAATTGTATGTTAAGTCAAGAGGTTACCGGGGTGGGGTGTTGTTTCTTTTGTCGATTCTAGCGTTTTTATGACAGTGTTGTTGTTTTTGGATCAGTGTCATCGTTTTTATGACGGCGTTGCCGCTTTTGGGTGAGTGTCGTCGTTTCTTATGACGGCGCAGCGAGCTGGGGTGAGCCTGGCGAATCATCGCTGCGGTCCCTTTCGGGACTTCCCGCGCAGTCAACCCGGCTTGGCGACGGGCGCAAACTCGCGAGAACGGACAGCCACTGGCTGCCCGTAAACGCCTCGCTCAAACAGTGCGCCCTTGTCCCGCCAATCCAGGCAGACTGCGCGGCGCGCTCAAAATTCGCTGGGCTCACCCCAGCTCGCTGCGCCTCACAATAATGATGATCGGACGACGTTTCTTACGGGCGGATGCCTAAGGGATAGAGGCTTCGGGACGGACACCTCTGGTCGAATATCTGACGAAGCTAAACTAAACTAAACTAAACTAAACGAAACGCGGCGCATGACCGCACGGAATTGCCAGGAACGTACATTAGCAACCAGAACGGCACCTACATGCGCTGACGGTACGTAATGCAACGGTCTCCCTCTCTTGCCCCCAACCGGCTGTTGGTCGTAGCGGTCTAGGCATGCCTTCTTACGCGACGGCGGCTGTGACCGGGGCAGGGACTGGCGACTTCGCGGGCACCACTGGAATGGGACTTGGAACGGGAAGCCCTGGCGAAGCACAGGGCCGCAAACGCGTGAAGCCAGGCACTGCCCCGGTCACAGTCGCCGCTTAAGAAACCAACAAAAACGCCACAGCCCAGCATGTCCACTCTTAGGGAAAAC
>DATJCP010000254.1:0-7507 GCA_035514715.1 Candidimonas sp. | reverse complement strand
CATTCTCCGGCCAACGCAATATAAATGAATAATTTTTAAGCAGGCGCCTGAATGTCCCTCAGGTGGTCGTCCGTCTATCGGCGAACTTCCGTTGATGCAACGAAAGCGCTTGAACCACAATATTTCACAGTAGCCAGTCGTCGTCCTTTTGGGCAACCTCGTGTCATGGTCGCTAGATCGGGGCGTGATGGGTGAGGCGCAGGCGCTCTGCAATGAAATAAGAACGATGGCAACTATTTCGCATATAACTGATCGATCGAAAAACGGTGCAATACGCACGTGCTTAGGTGCGCCTGCAGTCTTCGATACCAGTGCTTGCGCCGCACTTGATAAAAGCCGATTGGGCCTGGTGTCGGCAAGCGAGCGTGCAGTTGGGGTGGTTGGCGATCAGCGTGCTGTTGTTGCATTGTTTGAAGCGACAACAAAAAAAGGCCAATTGCTTTTGGCAATTGGCCTTTTCGGAAATCTGGTTGCGGGGACAGGATTTGAACCTGTGACCTTCGGGTTATGAGCCCGACGAGCTGCCAGACTGCTCCACCCCGCGTCTGAGAAAAGAATAGTAACCCAAGCTTTGATTTAATGCAAACGATTAGGCAAATGCCCCTTTAATTAATGACAGAAACTGAGATCATCCGCGTATTGGAAACAGCGCTTTTATGTGCCGACCAGCCTATGTCTGTAGCGGAATTGCGTAAAATGTTTGCAACAGAAGGCTTTTCAAGCGATGATTTGCGCCGTTATCTGGCGATGTTGCAGCTCGATTGGAGCGAAAAAGGCCTTGAGCTGGTCAATTTGGCCACTGGCTGGCGCTTTCAAAGCCGCCCTGAAATGCAGCGCTTCCTGGTTCGGTTGAATCCGGAAAAGCCGCCCAGATATTCCCGCGCCGTCCTAGAAACTTTGGCCATCATTGCCTGGCGTCAGCCTGTTACTCGCGGTGATATCGAAGACATTCGCGGGGTAACTGTTGCCACGCAAATTGTGCGGACGCTCGAAGACCGCGGCTGGATCGAAGTGCTGGGTTATCGCGATGCCCCGGGACGACCGGCTTTGCTGGGGACTACCCGTCAGTTTCTTGATGATTTGGGGTTAAGGGCCCTGGATGAGCTTCCCGAGCTGGAAACGCCGGATGCGGTGGTCGCCCTGGCAGGGCTGGAACTCGAAGTCGAGCCTGAGGCGCAAGCGGCTCCCGCCCTTATCCCGATTGTGGGCGATGACACAGAAACAATAGAACATCCAATGATTGATACGACTTACAACCTTGATCAGGCTGCGGCCTCGTCAGACGAACAAATACCTATGGAGTACCTGAAAGAAAATGACTGAAACCAATGAATATGACTCGCCTGCTGGCGGCTCATCGGCGCCTGAGGCTTCGGTTGCGGCAAATGCCGATGACAAGTCAGCGGCGCCGCGCGGCCGAGGCCGTAAATTAAGAACCCCATTTCGCCGTCGGCGCGGTGATGCGTCAACAGATGCTCCTGAAAACCGCGAGGCGGCTGGGGCGGGTGATTCAGCCCCGACTCCGGCTGTCAATGATCATTCGGCGCAGCCTGTGGCAGTCAAGCCAGCAAGGGCCCCGCGTCGCAGTAAGGCTGCGGGTGCCGAGGCGGCTCCTGCGGCTCCAGCAGCTCGCGCGCCTCGCGGCCGTAAGCCTGTCGCTGCGGATGCGGCGGCAACGCCGGCTGCCCGGGCTCCGCGTCGTGGCAAGCCTTCTGCCGCCGCAGTGGCTGCGGCAGTCGAGGTGGGTGTTGATGCGCCTGTAGGCAATGCGCCGGCGCGTGGGGGGCGAAAAGCGAACCCTGGCCATAACGCCGAGAGCGAAAAAGAAGCAGAGCAGGCGCTTGCCTATCTGGACGGCGCGGCCAAAATGACGCAGCGTCTGGGCAAGTATTTAAGCAGCGACATCCTGATGCCCAAGTTGCATAAGGTGCTGGCTGATGCCGGCGTGGGTTCGCGCCGTGAAATGGAAGAGTTGATCGTGGCCGGCCGAGTGTCGGTCAATGGTGAGCCTGCTCATATCGGGCAGCGTGTAGGGGCGAATGACCAAGTGCGGGTGAATGGCCGTTTGATTACTCGGCCTAATGCCTTGAAGCCGCCACGCGTTATTCTTTATCACAAGCCAGCCGGGGAAATCGTCAGTCACGATGATCCTGAAGGTCGCGCAACCGTATTCGCACGCCTGCCCAAGATACGGGTAGGAAAGTGGCTGTCGGTCGGCAGGCTGGACTTGAATACCGAAGGCTTGTTGATTCTGACGACTTCCGGTGACTTGGCTAATCGCTTGACGCACCCGCGTTATGGCGCCGAGCGCGAATATGCGGTCAGGGTGCTGGGTGAGCTGGGTCAAGAGCAGCAAGATAGTCTGCTCAAGGGTATTCAGCTGGAAGATGGCATGGCCCAGTTTGGCACGCTTGAGTACTTGGGCGGCGAGGGCAGTAATCGCTGGTATCGGGTTACCTTGAAAGAAGGGCGTAATCGCGAAGTGCGTCGCATGTTCGAGGCGGCAGGCGTAACAGTTAGCCGTCTGATTCGTACGCGTTTCGGCGAAGTGGTTTTACCGCGCAATTTGCGTCGCGGTCGTTGGGAGGAGCTCGATGAGTCTATCGTGACTGCGTTGATGCTGCAGTTGGGCCTGTTGCGCGACGAAGACTCCGATGGTCGTCCTGGCGCGGGCGGGCGCGGTGAGCGTCAGCCGATTTCGCATGACAGCGCTTTGCCTCCCGGTTATGGGACCATGGAGCGCAATGGCATGAATGGCGCCAAGGTCAGCCGTGGCGGCAAGTTGTCCGGCGGGCGTCCGCAGCGTGGTTCCTCAGCCCAGACTTATCCGTCAGATCCTTACGGCACGGGGCTTAGCTTCAGCGGTGGGTTGGCCAATGGTCATCCTGGTGGTGCAGCCGGTGGGCGCGCCAAGGCGGGCGGCAAAGGCAAGAAGCCGGCAGGGCAAGCGGGTGGCGGTCCTCGCGGCGAAGCTGGCGCGGCAGGCGATGCTCGCCGTCGTGGGCCGGGTGCTCGTGCGGGTTCGTCGGCAGGTCCTCGCGGTCCTCGTAGCGAGGCCAAGCCTAAAGCGGCTGCTTCTGGGCGCAAGGGGCCTGGCGCCGGCAAGCCAGCGGCTGGCCGTTCCAGGCAGGCCGCGTCGCCACGGGGCGATGACTGGCAGCCTCGCGGCGCGTCGGCGCACGAATCCCATTTGGGCAAGGTTGGCGGGCGCGGACGTTAATACACTGGCTATATAGGCAAGGCCCGGCGGCCGGGGCTTTCTGTTTTGGCCCCGATTGCCCGTCCTGGTTTCCGGGATGGGTGCCAAAAAGTGTTGCTTTTAAAGGTAAGTTCTGGTGATAGCAGGAAAATTTCTGTTTTTCTGTTAGAATGTATGGCTCTACAGCTATATTGTTTTTGGTCATGCGGTGGGCGTTTTGTAAAAAGAGCAAAACGCCAGGGCGCAAAGGCTTGCCCGGGTATTGCGGGCGCAGGCAATATGGCGGCACATTTTCGGATGCGTTCGTGGTTGATGAAGGCGCAAACGTCTTTAGCTCGCTTAGGAACGTGGTAACAGTGGGCTGGTGCATACAGCCCATTTTTTTTGGATTTTATGGCAGATATATTCGCTCTAACACAAGAGGCTCTAGCCGGTATGGATATCGAGCTTGTCGATGTGGAACGCGCCCCGTTGGGGCTTTTGCGCGTTACTGTCGATCGTCCTGATGGTGTTCGAATCGAAGACTGCGAACAGGTTTCAAAACAGCTGTCCCGGGTGTTTGAAGTGGAAAACATCGATTACAAGCGTCTTGAAGTCGGTTCGCCTGGCATTGATCGTCCTTTAAAACGGCTTGCCGACTTCATTCGGTTTGCCAACGAGCGCATCGAAATCAGGTTGCGCGAGGCCGTCGATAACCGCAAGGTATACGCAGGCCTGCTTCGCGTTCCCGATAATGCGGTTGCTGATACGTCCGCTGCTCCTGTGTTCGGTCTAGAACTCGAAGCGAACAAATCTGGCGAAGCCCAGGTTTTAAGTTTCACCCTCGACGACATTGACCGAGCCAAGCTGGATCCCATTATTGATTTCAAGGGTAAGAAGCGATGAGTCGCGAAATTCTTTTACTGGTTGACGCCTTAGCGCGTGAGAAAAACGTAGCGCGTGAAGTTGTTTTCGAAGCGCTAGAAAACGCTTTGGCGTCTGCCATGAAAAAGCGCTTCAAAGAAGACGCTGATATCCGCGTGTCAATCGATCGCACTAGCGGTGAACACGAAGGCTTCCGCCGTTGGCTGGTTGTGCCCGACGACGCCGGGCTGCAAGAACCAGATCAGCAAGAGCTTTATTCCGAGGCGCAGGAAATTGTGCCGGGAATCGAAGTCGGCGACTACATCGAAGATGCGCTTGAGCCCATTGAGTTTGGCCGCATCGGCGCTCAGGCGGCCAAGCAGGCCATTCTGCAGAAAATCCGTGATGCCGAGCGTGAACAGGTCCTGAATGACTTCCTTGAACGTGGGGAAAGCATCGTATCGGGTACCGTCAAGCGCATGGACAAGGGCGATGCCATCATCGAAACCGGTAAAATCGAAGCACGTTTGCCGCGCACCGAAATGATTCCGAAAGAAAACATTCGTGTCGGCGACCGCATTCGTTCGTGGGTTTTGAAGGTAGACCATACGGCGCGCGGCCAACAGGTGATCCTGTCGCGTACTGCGCCGGAATTCATTCGCCAGTTGTTCGAAAACGAAGTTCCCGAAATCGAACAAGGGCTGCTGGAAATCAAGGCAGCTGCCCGCGACGCCGGGGTGCGTGCCAAGATAGCTGTCATTGCCTACGATAAGCGCATTGATCCTATTGGTACTTGCGTGGGCATGCGCGGTTCGCGCGTTACTGCAGTGCGTAACGAATTAGGCGGCGAGCAGGTCGATATCGTATTATGGGCGGAAGATCCCGCCGAGTTTGTCATCGGTGCCTTGGCGCCGGCGCATGTCGAATCGATTGTCGTCGATGAAGACAAGCACGCCATGGATGTCGTGGTCGACGCTGAAAACCTTCCCAAGGCTATCGGCGCACGCGGCCAAAACGTTCGCCTGGCTTCCGAGCTTACCGGCTGGCAGATCAATATCATGACGCCGGAAGAAAATCAGAATCGCCAGGAAGAAGAGCGTAGTGGTCTAAGGAAAACCTTCACCAGCAAGCTCGATGTCGATGAAGAAGTCGCTGACATCCTGATCGATGAAGGCTTTACCGGTCTTGAAGAAATCGCTTATGTGCCTTTGCAGGAACTGCTTGAAATCGAAGCGTTCGACGAAGACACAATTAACGAACTTCGCACCCGCGCCCGCAATGCGCTCCTGACCGAGGCAATCGCCCAGGAAGAGCGTGTGCAAACAGCGCAGGATTTGATGGAAGTACAAGGGATTACCCCCGAACTGGTTGCCAAGTTGGCCGAGAAAGAGGTTCTCAACCTCGATGATCTGGCTGAGTTGTCGACCGATGAGCTGTCGGAAATTACCGGTTTGACCGAGGACGAAGCTAGTCAAATGATTATGCGCGCTCGGGCCCACTGGTTTAACGACGAAGCCTGATACCCAGGCTTGAAAAGTCAGGGTGTATTTATTGAAAATAGTTGTAGTGAGCAAGAGAGAGTCGAATGCTGAGTAACACCGTCGCCCAGTTCGCTGTTGAACTGAAAATGCCTGCGAACGTACTGCTGGATCAGTTGCGTTCGGCGGGCGTTGAACTCAAGTCGGTTGACGATGCCGTCACCGACGCGGATAAGGCGAAACTCCTCGAGTCGTTGCGCCGCGCCCATGGTGGGTCCGAAGGCAAGAAGATTACATTGACTCGTCGTCAGACTTCCGAAATCCGGCAGGCTGACGGTTCCGGCCGTTCGCGCACCATTCAGGTGGAAACGCGCAAAAAACGCGTATTCGTCAAGCGCGATCCGGCTGAACTCGCAATGGAAGCCGCCAAGACCGAAGAAGTTGATCTGCCTTTGGATACCGTTGCCAGCGCCGACATCTCTGCCACTGATTCAACACCAGTCGAAGCCGTTGCCGTTCCGCAGGTCGCTGCAGAGCAGTCGAAAGCTGAAGCGCCAAGCGCCGCTCAAGAATCAGCGGAAGCGCCTGTTGCTGCTCAACCTGAAGCGGCCGCTGAGCCTGCCAAAGCTGACGCCGGCAATAGCCAGGAGCCAGTTGCCGAGCAACGCAAGCCAGCTGAAGTAGCCAGCGCTCCGGTAGAGGCTCCAGCCCCTGTCGAGAAGCCTGTTGCTTCCGATGCGCCAATTGCTGAAACAGCCGCTCCTGCCGCTGAAACGCCGGAAAAAGAAGCTTCGGTAGCCAAGGAAGAGGCGCTAGCGCCAACTCCCGAGGCAGCCAAGCCTGCTGAAAAAGCCGAGCCCGTCGCAGCAGCCGCCGATAAGGCGCCTGTCAAGACGGCTGCGCCGGTCGCCGCAAGGCCTGCAAAAACCGCCTTCAAACGCACACCCGCACCGGCACCTGTGGTCGACGAAGGCCGTGAACGCGCTCGTCGCGCCGCCGAAGCCGAAGCCGCTGCATTGCGTGAAATGCTTAGCCGTCCTCGCAAGGTGCTCAAGGCGCCCGAGCCCGAAGTCGGCGCTATTTCCGGTACCTTGCACAAGCCCGCTGGCGCCAAGGGTGGCAAGAAAGACGGCAAGGTTGCCGCAGGCGATACCAAGAAAGTTGTCAAGGCCACAGAAGTATCTACTTCCTGGACTGACGACAGCGGCCGCAAAAAACCGGCAGCCAAGGCCGATGCGCCTCCAGCCAGCCCCAGCCGTGACGGCTGGCGTGCCGGTGGTAAAGCAGGCAAGGGTGGAAACGCCCGTGGCGGCCGTAACAGGAATGCCCAGCCGGAACGCAAAGAACCGCAAACCATTGAGTTCATCGCTCGTGAAGTCCACGTGCCGGAAACCATTTCGGTGGCCGACCTGGCTCACAAGATGTCCATCAAGGCAGCCGAAGTCATTAAGCACTTGATGAAGCTTGGCCAAATGGTCACCATCAACCAGGTGCTGGACCAGGAAACCGCCATGATCGTGGTTGAAGAACTTGGTCATATTGCCATCGCCGCCAAGCTGGACGATCCCGAAGCCTTCCTCGAAATCACTGAGGCCGCCGAGGTTGACGCCTTGCCGCGTGCTCCGGTGGTTACCGTCATGGGTCACGTCGATCACGGAAAGACCTCGCTGCTCGACTATATTCGCCGTGCCAAGGTCGCCTCCGGCGAAGCCGGCGGTATTACCCAGCACATTGGCGCTTATAACGTCAAGACCGAACGCGGTATGGTGACTTTCCTTGACACCCCCGGACACGAGGCCTTTACCGCCATGCGTGCCCGCGGTGCGAAAGCAACCGACATTGTTATTCTTGTCGTGGCCTCCGACGACGGCGTTATGCCGCAAACCAAGGAAGCCATACACCACGCTCGTGCAGCCGGTGTTCCCATCGTTGTGGCGATTACCAAAATCGACAAGCCCGATGGCAATCCTGAACGCGTCAAGCAAGA
>DATJCP010000253.1:0-4476 GCA_035514715.1 Candidimonas sp. | reverse complement strand
CAGGCTCGTTTTCCTTATGTGAAACTGCCGACGGAGCGCTTGGAGTCCAGCCGCCCTTCTCTACGGTAATGAGTTGGCCGCCATCCCAAGGCGCCGCACTGGATGCTTTGCGTCCGGCGTGCCCAAGCTGAATCGCCAGTTTGGTTGATGATGCAGCCCGCACGGTTTTGATGACGTCTGCCAGCGCAGCCTCGTTGTCGTCGTTCCATAGGCCCAGGCAACCTGGAGTGATCCTGCCTTCTTGAGCGACTGCCGTCGCTTCAAAGCACACCATCCCCGCTCCGCCCAACGCCAGGCTGGACAAATGCGCCTTATGCCAGTCGGTCGCGTTGCCATCCACAGCAGAGTATTGGCACATGGGGGAAATAACAATGCGATTGGCGAGGGTCAGGCCGCGCAGCTTGATAGGGTCGAAGAGGTCAGGCATCGGTCATCCTTGTAACGGCGCATGGTTTGCGCGCGCCGGAGCGAGTCAGGTATTGGATTTGGCAGCTTAGCATTGAAAGCGTGGGTAATCATCGGGGTTTCATCGTTTCGTCCGATAACGTTATCGTTCTTTTTCTGTGGGTTCTGTCACTCTTCTATCGGCTCCATTGTTGTTCGCTCATCGACTCTATCGTTTCTTACGCGACGGCGGCTGTGACAACGGACTTGTACTTATTGCCATTAAACCCCGGGCATACCCCAAGACAGAATCATTGACCCGCACAGTATCGCTTGGCTAAGATCAGCAGCTACGCGGCCTAGTCAACGCTTCGCCCACGGCAACCAACGGAGATACACGCAGTGAAACCCCAGTCCCTGGATATGATCACCAAGCTTGTCGGTTTCGATACCGTCTCGCGCAATTCGAACCTGGATCTGATCCACTACATTCGCGACTACCTGGCGGGCCACGGTGTGCAAAGCCACCTGGTCTCCAACCCCGAAGGGACCAAGGCCAATCTGTTTGCCACCGTAGGCCCGAATGTGGAAGGCGGCATTGTCTTGTCTGGCCATACCGACGTCGTGCCGGTTGACGGCCAGCCTTGGGACACAGACCCATTCACCATCGCCCAAAAAGACGGCCGGCTATATGGCCGCGGCACGTGCGACATGAAGGCCTTTTCGGCGGTGGCGCTGGCCATGGTGCCCGACATGCTGGCAAAAGGCCTTAAGCGCCCCATCCATTTCGCCCTAAGCTACGATGAAGAAATCGGCTGCTTTGGCGCGCCATCAATGATAGACCGCCTGGTTACCGACATTGCCAAGCCCAGCGCCGTCATTGTGGGCGAACCCACCAGCATGCGCCCCATCGTCGCGCACAAAGGCATTGCCGCGCTGCGCACCACCATCATCGGCCACGAAGCGCATTCCAGCCAGGTCCAGCGCGGGGTCAGCGCCGTCATGACAGGCGCCAAGCTGATCAGCTTCATCGACGACATGATGGCCGAAAACAAAGCAGCCACCGACCCCGACTGCCGCTTTGAGCCACCCTACACCACCCTGCACGTAGGCGTAGTGCACGGGGGCACAGCGCTCAATATCATTTCGCGCGAATGCTCGTTTGTTTGGGACATACGCACCTTACCGGGCGATGACTGGCGCCAGTACCTGAACCGCTTCCAGGAATACGTCGATAGCTTGCTGCCGGCCATGCAGGCCATTGCACCCGCGGCGTCCATCACCACGGAAATCATGGCCGATGCCCCGCCCCTGCAAGACCAGGGCGGCGCCGCGCAAAGCCTGGTGTTCAACCTGTGCGGGCACTCGCATGGCGACGTGGTCCCGTATGCCGCAGAAGCCGGCCAATTCCAGGAGCGCGGTTTTTCAGTCGTACTGTGCGGGCCTGGCTCCATTGACCAGGCGCATCAACCCAACGAATATATCGATATTTCGCAGGTCAGCGCCTGCGAGAAATTCCTGGAAGATGTCATCGACCAACTCGCAAAGTAATTCACCAACACCGTCCGTCATGTGAACACAAGGAGCCGCACTTCATTCATGCAATCACCGTCGGAATCGCGCCTACATAGCGCTTTTCCGGATATGCCGCAAAACAGGCGCCCCACCCGGGCGACCTAAACAATATAAGGGCAGGAGACAACTATGAAATTCAAAAAAATCATCAAACATACCGCTATTGCCGCAACGCTTGCGCTAAGCGTAGGTTTATCGCAATCGGTCGACGCCAAGACACTGCGCTGGTCGTACCAGGGCGACATGATGTCGCTGGACCCTATGGCGCTGAACGAAACCTTTACGCTAGGGTTTCAAAGCTGGTTCTACGAAACACTGACCGGCTACGACAAGGACCTGAAACTGGTGCCGCTGCTGGCCGAAAAATGGGAAAACCCCGAGCCGACCAAATGGGTCTTCCATCTGCGCAAAGGGGTCAAGTTCCATGACGGCAGCCCCTTTACCGCCGACGATGTGATCTTTTCCTGGAAACGCGGCCTGACACCAGGTTCCGACATGAAGGGCTACGCAGCCAAGGCCACCGAAATAAAGAAAATCGACGACCATACGGTCGAGGTCATTACGCCAACGCCCAACCCCATCTTGCCGCGCGACTGGACTTTCCTGTACATGATGAGCAAAACATGGGCGGAAAAGAACAAAACCACCGAGGCCACCAACGTTAAAGGCGGCGAAAGCAATTACGCCAACCTGCACGAAAATGGCACAGGTCCGTTTATTGTCGTAGACCGCCAGCCCGATGTGAAAACCACGCTCAAGCGCTTTGATGGGTACTGGAACAAAGACATCCCTACCAACGTCACAGAGATTGTCTTCCAACCGATTGCACAAGAATCAACCCGTGTCGCCGCATTGATCTCGGGGGAGATGGACATCGTCATACCCGTTCCAGTACAAGACTGGCCACGCCTGGAAAAAGAACCCAACGTCCAGGTCATGAACGAGCCTGAAGCACGGGCCGTGTTTATCGGCATGGACCAGCACCGCGACGAACTGCTGTTTTCCAACATCAAGGGCAAGAACCCCTTCAAAGACAAACGCGTACGTCAGGCCGTGGACCTTGCTGTCGACACCAATGTCATTAACCAAAAGATCATGCGTGGTGCAGCCAAGCCGCTGGGCACGCTTATCGCCAGCAAGATCAACGGCTACGATGAGTCCTTTGGCGCGCCTTACAAACCCGATGTCGAAAAAGCCAAGAAGCTATTGGCCGAAGCCGGCTACCCCGATGGCTTCAGCGTGCAAATGGATTGCCCGAACGACCGTTACGTCAACGATGAAAAGGTCTGCCAGGCAGTGGCCAGCATGCTGGCGCGCGTAGGCATCAAGATCGACTTGCTGGCGCAAACCAAGTCCAAGTACTTCGCCAAGATCCTGCTGCAGGCCGGTAACAACACCAGCATGTATATGCTGGGCTGGACGCCAAGCTCGATCGACGCGGCAAACGCCCTGACCAACCTGGTGTCGTGCCGCGACGCCAAGACAGCGGCGGGCCAATTCAACCTGGGCGGGTATTGCAACAAGGAAATCGATGCACTGACCGCCAAGATCGATGTTGAAACCGACCAAGCCAAGCGCAACGCCATGATCAAGGAAGCATTCACCATGCTGCACAACGATTACGGCTACCTGCCTTTGCACCAACAGCCCATGTCGTGGGGTATCAAGAAAGGCATCAAGCTGGCTCAGCGTGCCGACGACGTGCTGGATATCCGCAACGTCGTCATGCCCTAACGCACAGACAGCGATCAAGGCCGCGAGCCATACACATGGTTCGCGGCTGGCTGGCTTTGCCCGGCTTCATACTAACGGCGTATCTACATGCTTAATTTCATTGCCCGACGGATTTTTCAGTCGATTTTTGTGATGCTCACGGTTGGGCTTATTGCCTTTTCCATGTTCCGCTATGTGGGCGACCCCATCAACAATATGGTGGGCCAAGACACAACCCTGGAACAACGCGCCGAGCTGCGCAAGCAACTGGGGCTGGACGACCCGTTCCTGGTGCAATATGTACGTTTTATCGGCAAGGTGGTGCAAGGCGACTTCGGCGTTTCGTACCGCCAGCGCCGGCCTGTCAGCGAGCTCATAGAAAGCCGCCTGCCGGCCACGCTGGAACTGTCGCTGGTATCGGCGCTTATGGCCCTATTCCTTGGCATCCCCATGGGTATCTACACCGCGCTGAAACGCAACGGCGTACTGTCGCGCACCTTCATGACCATATCGCTGATCGGCATATCGCTGCCGACCTTCCTGATCGGCATTCTGATGATCTTGTTTTTCGGCGTCATATTGCGCTGGCTGCCCAGCTTCGGGCGCGGCGATGTCGTGCAGCTGGGCTGGTGGTCTACCGGCTTTTTAACCAAAAGCGGTTGGCTATCCATCATTATGCCGGCCTTCACCCTGGCGTTATTCCAAATGACACTCATCATGCGCCTGGTACGCGCAGAAATGCTGGAAGTCATGCAAACTGATTTCATCAAGTTCGCACGGGCCCGCGGCTTGCCTGAACGCATG
>DATJCP010000252.1:0-2746 GCA_035514715.1 Candidimonas sp. | reverse complement strand
AAAGCTGGTTATTGCAACCCGCGCCAGCCGGCTTGCCTTATGGCAGGCCGAGCATGTGCGTGATCGATTGCAAGCGCTTTATCCCGAATGCCAGGTCAGCTTGCTGACCATGACGACAAGGGGCGACCAGATCCTGGATCGTACCTTGTCGAAAATCGGCGGTAAAGGCTTGTTTGTCAAAGAACTGGAAACCGCGTTGCTTGACGGGCGCGCCGATCTGGCTGTGCATTCGTTGAAAGACGTGCCAGTCGATATGCAAAGCCCGTTTTCCTTGTCGGTTATCCTTGAGCGCGACGATCCGCGGGACGCTTTCGTTTCCAATGATTATGCGTCCCTGGATGCCTTGCCTGCCGGCGCTATCGTTGGCACGTCCAGTCTGCGCCGAGAATCGCAGATACGTGAACAGTATCCGCAGCTCAAAATCCAGGCTTTACGCGGTAATCTCGACACCCGCCTGGGCAAGCTTGATCGCGGCGATTATGCCGCCATCATATTGGCCGCGGCGGGCTTGAATCGTTTGGGCTTGGCCTCGCGTATCCGTGGCTTTCTGTCGGTCGAGCAAAGCTTGCCGGCGGCAGGCCAGGGGGCTTTGGGTATTGAAATCCTGGAGCACCGCAGCGACATGCGTGCTGTGCTTGCTCCGCTGGCGTGTCCTGAAGCTACGGCCTGCACGCTGGCTGAACGCGCTGTGTCACGGGTATTGGGCGGATCATGCCAGGTGCCATTGGCCGCCTTTGCGCAGTTGGATGGCGATACTCTGCATGTCGACGCCCTGGTGGCCGAACCCGATGGTTCGCTGATCATACGTTCCCGTGTTTCGGGGCCGGTTTCATCGGCCGAGCAGTTGGGCGAGCAGGCGGCCTATGAATTGCTCGAAAAAGGGGCAAAAGCCATTCTGTCCAGGCTCATGCCTGCGGACTCGGCTTCCTGATACGTGGCGGCCGTTTAGTGGTTGCAGCAACCATGAAAGCCAGCGTTGTGTTAACCCGTCCGCAAGGCAAGAATGACCAGCTTGCCTTGCGACTGGCGGCCACTGGCTGGCAGCCCCTTGCATTGCCAGCTTTGACATTACATCCGCTGCTGGACAACGCCAGTCAATTGCCGATGCCCGGCGATTACGACCTTGTCATTTTCGTAAGCAGCAACGCCGTTCGTTTCTACCTGGATTTGTTGAAGCAGCGCGGCGATGGCCATCACTGGCCGGACACTACGTTGGCTGCCACAGTAGGGCGGGCCAGTGCGCAGCCGTTATACGATTCGGGCGTCGTTCCCCATGCCCATATTTTGCATCCTCATCCCGACAGCCAAGGACAGGACTCCGAGGCCTTGTGGGTGCTGCTGACGCCGTTACTGCACCGACTTGAGCGGGTATTGATTGTTCGAGGCGAGTCAGGGCGCGAGTGGCTGGGCGCTCAATGCGAGCAGGCTGGCATTCATGTCCGGCGGCTGGCTTTGTACGGGCGTACGCCTGCGCTGTGGGAAGGCGATCAGGTAGCAGCACTCAAAGATGCTTTGGCTGCGCCCCGGCCCTGTGTGTTTTTGTTGACTAGCGGTGAAAGCGTCGATGCCGTCCATGCCAATATCCGGCGGCTGGGGCTCGATGCCGCCTGGGCCAGGTCCCATTTCGTTGTGATACATGAACGCGTTGCAAGCCGTTTACAATCCGTGTTTAGTGCTACTGGCAATCCAGAGCCGCCAATGGTAAAAGTATGCTCACCCAGTGATGACGCCATTTTCCAGGCAATTGGCCAGATAGCGTCGCCTTAAGAAAGCTCCTAGGATTACAATCTCGCCATGACTGATAAAAAACCCGAGATCTCGCAAGTCGCCCCAGGCACTTCAGCTTCCCCTGGGCCAGCCACAAAGGCTCAGCCCAACAACGTGCCGCCTGTAAAGAAATCGCGCCCTGTCTTGGTGCCGGCATTTATTATTGTGTTGTTGATTGCGGCGGCCCTGGCTGCGGCATTGTGGTACCAGCAACAGCAGTTCAAGCAAACCAGCGCTGGCTTGGCCGCACAGGTCAGCACAGGTGTCAGCACGGCCAACCAGGCTGCCGAGCAGGCCCAGCAGGCTTTGTCGCAACTGCAAGAGCAGTCCCGGCAGATAGCATCGCTGGAAAGTGCATTGACCGAATCAAGAGAACATGTCGAAAGCCTGGAACAGGCGTTTCGCAATCTGACCGATAGCGGCTCCGATCTGGTGCTACTCAACGACGTCGATCATTTATTGACCATTGCCCAGCAGCAATTGCAGTTAAGCGGTAATGTCGCCAATGCGGTCATTTCGCTGGAAACCGCGCAAGCTCAATTGGCACGCGCCAATCGCCCGGGCCTGGCTTCTTTGCTTCAAACCATCAATGGCGACCTAGACCGCTTGCGGGCGGCGTCAACGGTTGATATTGCTTCACTTTCTACGCAGCTTGACGAACTAAGCGCTTTGGTTAGCGAGGCGCCATTGTTGGTTCCCGACGACGCGGCGCCTGCTATTGTCGAGTCGGCACCTGCGCCTACGCCTGCGCCGGCGATCGCTACATCCAACAACAGCAGCAATGACGGCACCGCTCCTTGGTGGCGCCAGGCTCTTGATACTGCCGATGACTGGTCGCGTAGCGCCTGGTCCTCAATAAGCCAAGACCTTGGACAGTTCATTACTGTTCGACGTGTCGACGACCCTACCGCGTTGCTGATGTCGCCCGATCAGGCCACACGTTTCCGGGAAAACCTGCGTTTGCGCATCATGACGGCGC
>DATJCP010000251.1:0-2527 GCA_035514715.1 Candidimonas sp. | reverse complement strand
CCGCTGCAGTCCCCGGCAGCATCACCAAGGCGGCCAGCCGCTAGCCAGGCCAGTGGCTGTTGTGCAGCCACTTTTTATTTAGCTACCTTCCGTACGGCAATCCCTTTTTCCTGAAGTGCCTGCCGTATGGACTGGGCGAACATCACCGCGCCAGGCTGGTCGCCGTGAATGCACAAGGTATCCGCCTTGACGGCCACATCCTCGCCCTGCACAGTAGCCACCTTGCCGTCGATAATCATGCGCAGCACCTGCTGGATAGACTGATGGGGATCCACAATCATGGCATTGGCCTGATTGCGCGGAGTCAGCGAACCATCGCTCTGGTAGCTACGATCGGCAAACACTTCCTCAGCAACATTCAGGCCTATTTGCCTGGCCACATCAGCCTGGACACTGGAAGCAAGCGCATAAAAGATCAGTGAACGATCCACATCGTAGACGGCTTGCGCAATCGCCCGCGCCAACTCGGGTTTTTTAGCTGCCATGTTGTACAAGGCGCCATGCGCTTTGACATGGTGCAAGCGCCCACCCTGGCTAGCGGCAACACCAGCCAGCGCCCCAACCTGCACGACCACCATGTCGTAAGCGTTATCGGGACTGATATCCATATTGCGCCGCCCAAAACCTACCAGGTCCGGCAAGCCGGGATGCGCTCCCAAGGCAACGCCATGCAGGATCGCCGCAGCGACGGTTTTACGCATGACGCCAGGGTCACCGGCATGAAAACCGCAAGCGATGTTGGCAGAGGTGACATAGGGCAGGATATCTTCGTCCTGTCCCATTTTCCATGCGCCAAAGCTTTCGCCCATGTCGCAATTCAAGTCTATGGAAAAAGTCATAATTAGCCCGGTGAATTCGCTGATAAGATAAATATCAGTTTATCCGCTTCCAAGCCATTACGTTGCGATGGCCGGCCGGATCAGGGCCTGAGGCCCGTAATCCGGCAATTCCGACTGAATCAGAAAAAGCCCAGCGCATTCGGGCTGTAACTGACCAGCAGGCACTTGGTTTGCTGGTAGGCCGCCAGCGCCATCTTGTGGTTTTCACGGCCTATGCCCGACTTCTTATAGCCGCCAAAAGCCGCATGGGCGGGATAAAGGTTATAGCAGTTGGTCCATACCCGGCCTGCCTGGATTTGGCGCCCGACACGATAGGCGCGCGTTCCATTGCGGGTCCAAACGCCGGCCCCCAGCCCATACTCGGTATCGTTGGCCAACTCGATCGCATGGTCTTCGTCTTTAAACGTCATGACGGCAGCCACCGGCCCGAAGATCTCTTCCTGGAAGACTCGCATACTGTTATCGCCGAAAAGCAAAGTAGGCTTGACGTAGAAACCTTCGCTCAGCCCTTCTCCGGGTGCATTGCGCGCTCCGCCGGTAAGGCATTGCGCCCCTTCGCCGCGGCCAATATCAATATAAGACAGGATTTTGTCCATCTGCACCTGGGACACCTGTGCGCCAACCATGGTCTTGGTATCCAGCGGATGCCCGGTCTTGATGGCTTCGACCCGTTTAATGGCGCGTTCGATGAATTGATCGTAGATGGATTCCTGAATCATGACACGCGAAGGGCAGGTACATATTTCGCCCTGGTTCAACGCAAACATGGCCAAGCCTTCCAATGCTTTATCGAAGAAGGCATCATCCGCATCCATGACATCGGCAAAGAAGATATTGGGGCTTTTGCCGCCCAACTCCACCGTGCTCGGGATAAGGTTTTCAGCAGCGGCATGCAGAATATGCTTGCCTATAGGCGTGGAGCCGGTGAACGCCAGCTTAGCGATACGCTTGCTGGTAGCCAATGCCTGACCCGCTTCCTTGCCGTAGCCATTGACGATATTGATCACGCCCGGGGGGAACATGTCGCCGATTAGTTCCATCAGGACAAGAATGGAAGCTGGGGTTTGCTCCGCAGGTTTCAGTACTACGCAATTGCCAGCGGCCAATGCCGGCGCCAATTTCCATACCGCCATCAACAAGGGAAAGTTCCAGGGAATGATCTGCCCTACGACACCTAGCGGCTCGGGAAAATGGTAAGCCACCGTGTCGTTATCGACTTCGGAAATACCGCCTTCCTGTGCCCGGATGCAGCCTGCGAAATATCGCAAGTGATCAATCGCCAGCGGCACATCGGCAGCCATGGTTTCACGCAAGGGCTTGCCATTATCGATAGCGTCTGCGACAGCAAGCACCTTCAAGTTCTGTTCCATCTTGTCAGCCATGCGCCACAAGATATTGGCTCTGTCTGTCGCCGACGTTTCCCCCCATTTTTTACGGGCGGCGTGGGCCGCATCCAGCGCAAGTTCAATATCGGCGGCATCAGAACGCGGCACTTCGCAAAACACTTGGCCGGTTATCGGCGAGACATTTTCAAAGTAATTGCCCGATACCGGAGCAACCCAGCGCCCACCTATATAGTTTTCGTAATGACGCTTGTAGGGAAATTCGACATCGATACCAAAATGCTTCAGATCAGTCAGATTCATTGCATGTCTCCTTGATAGTTGAATGTCGGCTACCGCAACGGG
>DATJCP010000250.1:0-2038 GCA_035514715.1 Candidimonas sp. | reverse complement strand
CCACCCGCCGAAGCGTGCAAACGGTGGCTAGTGGAACTGTCTAGCCACAGCGCAAAATGACTTATTCGTCCCGCGTTTGCACATCCAGCAGTTCGATCTCGAAAATCAGGTTCGAGTTCGGCGCAATAATCGGGCCCATCTGCCTGTCGCCGTAAGCCAAGTGTGCCGGCACAAACAGCTTGCGCTTGCCGCCAACCTTCATGCCCAACAAGCCCTGGTCCCATCCCTGAATCACGCGTCCTGTTCCGATAACGCACTGGAAAGGTTCACCGCGATCGTAAGAAGAGTCGAACTTAGTGCCGTCTTCTAGAAAACCGCTGTAGTGGGCAGTGATCAATGCGCCCTTGACCAGTTCCTTGCCGTCACCGGACTGGAGGTCTGTAATCTGTAGTTCAGTAGTCATCAAATACTCTCATTCGTTCAATGATTAGTAGATAGCTTTCCCAACGGGCGGCTATCGGCCGGAAGGAAGTCTATCACTGATGGCGCGTTAGGCTGAAGCGCCGCTGCCGCAAGTATTCAGCCACGGCCTGACTATCGCCGCTGAACTCGACCCGCCTCCCCCTGCTTTGCCGCTGAGACGCATAAATTGGATCGTAATACTCGGCAAGCAGCCCGGTGATCCAGTCGCGATGCAAGTCGACAACACCTGTACGCTGCTGCTCGATCAGCGCCTTGTCCATAATAGCGGACAGACGCTGATAGCGCTCTCCTCCCAAACGCTTGACGATATTCCCCAAGCTGGATTGCAACCGTTCTGAAAACGCCAGAAATCCGGCGTCATGGCCATGCAGGGCGACAAACTCGCCGCAAAGATCCACTACATAGTCCTTCAAGATGCGATCCACGCGGCCTTCCAGACTATCCTCCAGCCACACCAATGGGTACTGCGACATAGCCTGGTGCAAGGGAAGCGGCAGCGAACAACTACCGATCAGGCGGCTCTCATCTTCCAGCACGAACTGTTGTATGCCCTGCGCGCGCTTTTTCAACAAATCGATAGCCAGCGTATTTTCAAAATCAATTTGCGTTGGCTGCCGCGTAGCGTGCTTGCCAAAACTGGAGCCGCGATGATGCGCATGCCCTTCCAGGTCGATGGCATTATCAAGCTGCATCAACAGTTCCGTCTTGCCGCTGCCGGTCAGGCCTCCGACCAGGACAAAATCACATTCAGCCACCGCTGCATCTGTCGTTTCGATCAAAAAGCCGCGCAACGCCTTGTAGCCGCCTTCAATACGGGGGTACGCGATACCTGCCTCGCTTTTTAACCACTGCTGACTGATTTGCGAACGCAGCCCGCCACGAAAACAGTAAAGATAACCATCCGGGTGCGCACGGGCAAAAGCCGCCCAGGCGGCTATGCGTTCTTCCTTGGCCTTACCGGACACCAAGCGGTGTCCTAATTCGATAGCCGCATCTTGGCCATGTTGCTTGTAGCAGGTACCGACTTTCTCCCGCTCATCGTCGCTCATCAATGGCAAGTTGATAGTGTGAGGGAACGCCCCCTTGCAGAACTCGGCTGGCGCACGCATGTCCATCAGCGGCGCGGCGCTCAAAAAAATGCTGCGGTAATCGTTGCTGTCACCTCTTGTCAAGATAGTTCCACTGAGTAACTGCGGCGCGCCACCAACTCGCCGATAGGGGCCAGTTCCAGGCCCTGCTTGGCCGCGATGGAAAGAAACTCGGCTTCGCCAGCCGGGTCTACCGCAACCAGCAAGCCACCGCTGGTTTGCGGGTCGCAAAGCAATTGCTTCTGGCTGTCGCTTAATGGTGCCACGCCTTCACCGTAACTTTCAAAATTACGTAACGTACCGCCAGGAACACAGCCCTCGCCCAAGTAATAATCGACACTGGCAAGACGCGGCACCGCGGCATAGTCAAGGCGCGCAGTCAGGCCGCTGCCGTCAGCCATTTCCAGCAAATGACCGAGCAGGCCAAACCCTGTGACATCAGTCATGGCCTTGACTGCCGCCAGTCTGCCAAAATGGCGGCCCGGCTGATTCAAGGTACACATCCAGTCACGGGCCAGGCCCACGTC
>DATJCP010000249.1:0-5456 GCA_035514715.1 Candidimonas sp. | reverse complement strand
CATTGAAGACCGCTACGAAGCCGGTCTTGTGCTTGAAGGCTGGGAGGTAAAAGCCATACGCGCGGGTCACGTACAGCTCAAGGAAAGCTACGTTATCGTGCGCGACGGCGCCCTGTGGATCATAGGGATGCACATCAGCGCGCTTCCTACCGCCTCTACCCACATACACCCGAATGCCACGCGCACTCGCAAATTGCTGCTGCATGCGGAAGAAATCAGCAAGCTGATCGGCAAGGTTGAGCAGCGCGGCTACACATTGGTGCCGCTGAATCTCCACTATAAAAATGGGCGAATCAAGCTTGATTTCGGCCTGGGCCGCGGTAAAAAGCTGCACGATAAGCGCGATGTGGCGCGCGATAAGGATTGGGAGCGCGAAAAAGAGCGCATCATGAAGCACGATACGCGCAATTAATTAGTGCATTTTTGACCGAGGTATTTACAGGGTTCTCGGCAGGATTTTTTCGTTCTTGAGAAAGGCGGGTGTGTCAGGGGCTGTTTCGGCTTCACGCGCTACGCCCCTGGCGTTGCCAGGGGTGCCCGTTTCGGTCAGCCCCCGACACACCCGCCTTTTTGCATGAGCGATGCTTGGACGAGCCCATTTGCTACCGTAGACTCAGGCCGCAAGGCCGGCAAGTTTCCTGTTGCTCAGTTGTCCGGGGCGGATTGCCCCCATCCGCCCCGGACAACGTCATAAGCATGCGCCATGTATGCCGTTACCCCACGCTGAAGCCTTCCAGTTCCAACAGTGCAAACTTGCGCTCCAGTCCTCCGGAATAACCCGCCAGCGTGCCGGTGCTGGATAACACCCGATGGCAAGGGATGATGATAGTAATAGGGTTGCGCCCTACTGCTGTCCCCACTGGGCGCCCATGCTGCGCAGTCAGGCCTGTGGCGCGTGCCACATCTGCATAAGACACTGACTGGCCATAGGGGATGTCTAGCAAGGCTTGCCATACTTTTTTCTGGAAGTCGGTGCCTTCTGTTTGGAGCGGTACGTCGAACGTCGTTCGCTTGCCCCGAAAGTATTCGGCAAGCTCTTTTTGCGTCTGCTGGAAAATTGCCAGGGCATTATCCGGGGTTTCGGCTTGCATGCAAGACAAGGAGTCTGGCTCGCATTCGATGGCGACGCATTCTGTTTCGTGCGCGGGTGCTGTGCCGGCCGTACCCGAAGCCATCCGGGCCAAGTTGGATTGCCCGAATAAGCCTTCATCAGGCTGCTTGCAAGCTCTGAAGGTTTTTATGGCAACGCCCGACATTTCCCCCGCCGTAGGGTCTTTTGCCCGTGGCAGCGGCAGTGGCAAACCGTCCAGCGGCGGGCAGTCTTTCTGGCCAATAAAATAAAGCCCGTTCAGGTGATCACCCTTGGAGCACAGCAGGATACGCCCCAAACCCGAGGACATCTGCGCATAAAACATAACGGTTTACCTTTGCGCCATACAAGAAATAGCGGCTGTACCCATTCTAATGCAGCTTTACCCGGGGAGCACCCCGTTTCATCAGCAAGCGTCCCAAAGCCAGGAAGGCTGTGCGCGCAAGACCGAGTACCGCCATGTGATGCATCAAATGCAGACTCATGTACATCAGGCGCGCCAGCAAGCCTTCCACAAACCAGCTTTTCCCTTGCAACACGCCCATCAGGCTGCCGACGCCGCGGCTGTGGCCCACCGATACCAGCGATCCATAATCTCGAAAGCGAAAAGTACGCTTACCGATTTCTGAGCCCTTGATGCGCCCCGCCATGATGGGTAGCAGAAAGTTGGCCTGCTGATGGGCGACCTGCGCCCTGGCCGGAAGATACTGCCCTTCCCGGCCCCACGGCGTTTGCGCGCAATCGCCAATGGCGAAGACAGCCGGATCACTGGTGCGCAATTGGCTATCAACAACCAACTGATTGATGCGATTGGTGTCCAGACGAAGCTGCTTAAGGAATACTGGCGCTTCGATACCTGCCGCCCATACGCATAAATCGACCGGGTAGCGGGTGCCTTGTGCGTCGTACAAGGCGTCGGCTTCGACCCTGGCTACCCGTACAGATGTTTCAACGGTGATGCCTCGTTCAAGCAGCAAGTCCTGGGCAGCAGAGGACATTTTTTCTGGCAACGCCGACAATATTCTGTCGCTGCCCTCCAAGAGTGTTATCTGGATGTCTTTTTGCGGATCCAGGCTGTTCAATCCGTAGAACACTGCATCCGCGCAGGCTTCGCGCAATTCGGCAGCAAGTTCGACCCCCGTTGCGCCACCGCCGACTATGCCGACATTCAAGACATAATCCGCGTGTTCAACTTTCTTCCTGTTGGCGGTAACCAGTTCGTGCAGGAATCGTAGGCGGAACCGCTCAGCCTCGGCAGTTGAGTCCAGCGCAATGGCGAATTCTGCAGCCCCTGGCGTACCGAAAAAATTGGATTTGCTGCCCACTGCCAGCACCAAGGTGTCGTAATGCAGATTGCGCGCCGGAAATACTTCGACTTGTTGGTCCGAGAATACCGGTTTTAGCTGTATGAGCTGCGCATCGCGGTCGACGTGCGCCACTTCCCCGAAAATGAAAGTAAAGCCGCAATCCTTGGCCAACATGAAATACGACAGCCCTTCCCTGTGGATATCCAGGGTGCCCGCCGCCACCTCGTGCAAGGACGGCTTCCAGATATGGTCGCCGGCCTTGTCGACCAAGTACACATGTTGAGGGCCGAACTTGCGCCCCAGCTTGGCGGCTAGTTCCAGCCCTCCGGCGCCGCCACCGACGATGACAACTTTATGGGCTTCGGGTTTCATTATTCATGGTTCCTTGGCGATTGTAGAGGTCGATACTACTTTATGGACTCGGCTGTCGACGTCTCGTTCCAGCCTCCGCCCAATACCTTGTAAAGCGTAACGTGATTGCTGTTTTTTGTCAGGCGCAGCGTGATCAAGCCTTGCTGAGCGGTATAAAGGCTACGCTGGGCATCCAGTACATTCAAGTAACTGTCTACGCCGCGACGGAAGCGCGCCTCGGACAATACATGGTAATCGGTCGTTGCCTCGACCAGCGCGGTTTGTGCGGCGAGCTGCTCATCCAAAGTGTCCTGCTCAGCCAGCCCGTCAGCCACTTCACGAAATGCGCTTTGAATGGCTTTTTCATATTGGGCCAGTGCTATATCGCGGTCAATTTCCGAGACTTTTAAATTGGCACGATTGCGGCCGCCTTCGAAAATAGGCAGATTCAGTTGCGGGACAAAACTCCAAAAACCGGTTCCGCCGTCGAAAAGACCGGATAAGGCACTACTGGTCGTGCCTGCCGATGCTGTCAGGCTGATACTGGGGAAGAACGCTGCCCTTGCGGCGCCGATATTGGCGTTGGCAGCTTGCAGCAATCGTTCCGATTGCAAAACGTCAGGGCGACGCAGCAATACCTCGGACGGTACTCCAGCATTCAACTGGGCCAGCGTGACCTTGTCGTCTTTTTGGGATTGCGGCAGCAATTCGCTTGGAATACTGTCACCTACGAGCAAGGCCAAGACATTTTTATCTTGTGCGATCAGACTGGTAAATCGGGCGACGTCGACCCGAGCCGATTCAACCACTGTCTGGGCTTGGCGCAGGTCCAGCATGGACGCCACACCCAGATCATGGCTGCGGCGTGTCAGCTCATAGGATTTGCTCTGACTTTCCAGGGTTCTAATGGCTAATTGCAAACGTTCCTGATCGGCGCCCAATGCCAGATAGGCATGGGCAACTTCAGCCACCAGAGAAATCTGAACGGTTTTGCGAGCCTCTTGTGTTGCCAAATAGCGCTGCAAGGCCGCATCATTCAAGCTGCGCACGCGGCCAAACAGGTCAAGTTCGTAAGCACTCATGCCGACGCCGGCACTATATTGCCGACTGATTGCAGTCTCTCCACCCGGCGCGAGATCAGCCGGCAGGCGCTGGTTGTTGCCGGCAGCGTTCATTCCTAAAGACGGAAAAGAGTCAGCTCTTTGGATCTGGTACTGGGCGCGCGCCCGGTCGATATTCAGAGCGGCAACCCGGAGGTCGCGATTATGTTCAAGCGCCAGTTCAACCATCTTGCGCAGGTTCTCGTCAACGATGAACTGCTGCCAAGCCATATCGGTTGGCGCAACACCCGGCGATTTCGATGCGTCGTACGGTGCATCTGAGGGCCAGGCGGCAGGCGTGGGCATTGCCGGCTGTTGGTAGTCGGGAGCCATGCTGGTGCAGCCGGCAAGTAGTAGTGCTGCCGCAATAGTGCTCAAAGATAAGCGATTCATATCAGAGGTCCTGGCCCAATGGCGTTGTAGTGGAAGCAGCCGTTCGGGCCTGTGATTTTTTGCGCGACACCAGTCTTTGCACCGCGACGAAGAACAGAGGAATGAAGAAGATGCCCAGAACCGTTGCGGCGATGGTTCCGCCCAGCACGCCTGTTCCGATGGCGTTCTGGCTGCCCGATCCGGCACCGGTCGAGATCGCCAGAGGCAACACGCCCAAGCCGAAGGCGATCGACGTCATCAAGATGGGCCGCAAGCGCAGTTTCGCTGCCTCAAGCGCCGCTTCGACTACGCTGCGACCGTCATTCATCAGGTCCCTCGCGAACTCGACGATCATGATGGCGTTCTTGGCGGCAAGCCCCACCGTTACCAGCAGCCCCACCTGGAAGTACACATCATTGGAGAGACCGCGTCCGCCCGCTGCCAGCAAGGCGCCAAGCACGCCCAACGGCACAACCAGCATCACGGAAAAAGGGATAGACCAGCTTTCGTAAAGTGCTGCCAGGCACAGGAATACAACGATTAGGGAAATGGCATATAAGGCTGGAGCCTGCGAGCCGGACATACGTTCCTGGTAAGACAAGCCAGTCCACTCAACGGCGAAGCCTGGCGGCAGTTGGGCAGCAATTTCTTCGATGGCTTTCATGGCGTCGCCTGAACTTACGCCCGGTGCGGGTGCCCCCTGGATCTGCATGGCGGGTATGCCGTTATAACGTTCCAGCCTTGGCGAACCATAAGTCCAGTGCTCCGTGGCGAACGCTGAAAATGGCACCATATCGCCGTTGGCATTGCGTGCATGCCATTTCGCAATATCTTCGGGCACCATGCGCGCCTTGGCTTCGGCCTGTACATACACCTTCTTGACCCGGCCGTTATCGATAAAGTCATTGACGTAAGTACTGCCCCAGGCACTAGACAGGGTGCTATTGATTTGATCCATGCTCAAGCCTAACGCGCCGGCTTTGGCTTGATCGATCTGAATACGGTATTGCGGTGTGTCATCCTGTCCGTTGGGGCGTACAGCCGAGAGGCTGGGGTTCTGCGCAGCAAGGGTTAGCAACTGATTGCGGGCTTCGGTCAGCTTTTCATGGCCGGCCCCGGCACGATCCTGCAGATAAAAGTCAAAGCCGGTTGCATTGCCCAGTTCCATGACGGCGGGCGGAGTAAAGGTGAAAATCAAGGCGTCTTTCACCTGTGAAAGCGCACCCATGGCGCGGC
>DATJCP010000248.1:0-2200 GCA_035514715.1 Candidimonas sp. | reverse complement strand
TGAGCTAAGCGGCGCTGCTACTGTTGTTCTGATCGTGGTCAGGCCGCGCGAGTGATGGCGACGAGGAGCGTTGCAGACAGGTAAAGGCCCAGGCCAAAGACCGTGTGATTGGCCAGACTACGAAGGCAGTTCTTCAATGGTGTTGGCGTTTTAGATGATGCAAACCCCGCCCCCATGGCTGGCTGCATGAGGCACAGCGGCACCAGCACCGTGAACACGCCCACTGCGACAGCAGGCAGCAGCGTCGGGCTCAGTCCCCACGATGACCCTTGAACCGCTAGGAGCAGCGCGGCAAATGCGATGCCAGTTGCATAGTGCGTGAACCAGCCCAATGCCAGTTCTCCCGGTATGGGTTCCGCCACACTGATAGCTACATGCCCTAACTGGCCACGAAACAGGTGCCCGACCCAGCGGCCGGTGAATGCAAAATTCATGGATGGCATGCCCATATATCTGATAAAAACAAGCCATAGATCCATTACCGCGGTGGCCCCTACGCCGATGAAAATAATCCGAAAAATTTCTTGCAGTACTGTCATGAGGTTTCCTCTTTGGTTGACTTGCTAATTGATGGAGTTCATCATAGAAGTTGAAGTCAACTTCAAGTCAAGGGGATTTTTGATGGACATTTCCGAAGTAGCAAAAAGCGCAGGAGTGCCTGCTTCGACGCTACGTTATTACGAAAAAAAAGGGCTAATAACGTCTGTTGGCCCCAAGGGGATTCGACGCCGTTTCGCTCCGAGCGTATTGGATCAACTAGCGTTGATTGCACTGGGGCGGGTAGCGAGGCTTTCGCTGGACGAAATTCATTCCATGTTGTCACCCAGCGGCGGGCCAGACATAGACCGCAAGTTGCTCTCAGCCAAGGCGGATGAAATTGACGCGACAATCAAGCAACTTCGGGCAGTAAGTCGAGGACTGCGACATGCAGCTGCTTGTCCCGCGCCTAGTCATGCTGAGTGCCCAACGTTTCAGGGATTGCTCAAGGCGGCGACAACTGGCGCATTTGATCGACAGCGGCTAGACCGCAAGCTGACACCCACAGGGGCCGGCACGTAGTTGCGGAGCACTGTGCTCCATGAGTTGGAAGCTTCCAGGCTTGACTCAAGAAACTTTCAAGCGCAATGTACCTCCAAGGATCTCTTTTCAAGGAGCATCACATGCCAAACGACAACCACGCAGCAAGGGAAACTGTCCAAATCCACCCAGACGGCCATCGTGCGGTGGTTCTGCTGAAAACCAAAGGGAAGTCATACTACGAAACATTCGGGCCCGACGGTTTGTCTTTGGGCGTATTCGACCTTAGCGATGAAGCCACATCAGCTGCTCAATGGGCATGGGATTTCCTGCAAGAAGAGCCGGCCATAAGAAGGCTTACGCTCATGCAATTGGTGATGGATAAGCTTGCGACGCAGTACCCTATGGAATCGGCAAGCGTCACATTAGCGCCCAAAGGATAGAACCGCCAGGCTTCAAGCCCAGCAGCCCGTTAAAACCACATCCGTTGAAAAACGCCGTCCCTGTTGATAAGCAAATGCTTCAAGCCGGCCAGGACATGAATGCAAATCAATGCAACAAGTATCCAGGAAACAACAACGTGGGCTGACAGGAATAGCTCGGTAAGCGCACGATCCGGCCCCAATATCCGGGGCACTGTCAGACCGAAAAAAACGACGCCTGAGCGGCTGAACGAGGCTCCCGTCAGGCCTAGAATCGGCATGAGCACGATACAAATATAAAGCATCCAGTGCACCGCCCTGGATGTTTTTTTCTGCCATTTTGGCACGCTATCCGGCAAGGCGGCCGGCGTATGCCCAAACCGCCACGCAAGCCGCACAAGCACCAACAAAGCAATGATGATGCCTATCGACTTATGCAAGTTGAAATACCAGTCGCTGCCTGGATCGTCAGAGATCGATGTCATGTACCAGCCAAGGACTATGGTACCCATGATCAGAATCGCCATTACCCAATGAAGAAAAATGGCGAAGGCAGAATATTGCGCAGCCTTTTCTACGGTAAAGGTATCAGTGGACATCATGTTTGCTCCAGAATGGCAGGCCAAATCTATTCAGCAGGTCCGATACACCTTGCTAGCAATTGTACGCGCCGCGCAAGCATTTTCGCTTGATGACTTTTTCTGAATTCAAGTTCAAACTGCAAACGCAGACTCCACAATAAACAACACCACAAGGGAATC
>DATJCP010000247.1:0-11754 GCA_035514715.1 Candidimonas sp. | reverse complement strand
GCCAGCCGCTATGCCGCTTTTGCAACTGCCCGCGATTCGCTGGCCGATATAGCTACCGAAGTACGCCGGCATTATTTTTCCGGCCCAGCCCATCAGTGGTCCGATCGCAGAGGCAAGCGCTTGCTTGGTCCTGGGCTTGATGAGGTCAGCTTATCGGCGGGCCGGCACTCCATTCTGTCTCCTGAGGCTCAAGCAGGAGCTACGTCTGCACATGCTCAAGCGTTACGGCAAGGGTGGCGTCTTGAAGACGCTGGCATATTGGATAGTCGTATTACGGTGACGCCTTTGTTTACGCAACCGTCTTGGCATGAAAAGCCGTCTGCCTATGGCTTGGACTATTTCGATAAGCAGCAATTGGTATTGCAGCGGCATACAGCCATTCTTACCGATGCTGGCCATGCATCGGATGATTTGGCAGTTCAGCAACGGGTTGCCGAGTCAGCCTTGGCGTGGGGAAACAGTGCCCATGCTTCGTATACCAGCGGGGCCAAGGTAGCGGCGGGAATGGTGGCGGTGGATGCCGCCTGGAATAGGCCGCAGCCCAAGTTTGATTGGCTCAAGCCCTGGAGCGGGCATGTGCCTGAGTGGCATCTTGGAAACTAGGGAGGAAGACATCATGCAGAATCGAGTAGCGGTTAATAGGGCAACTAACCGCAAGCAAGGACGGCGGCGTATGCGTCTCATAGCTGCAGGCCTGTTCCTGATGCTGCCGGCTATCGGCATTGGCGGTGCGTCGTTTGCCCAGGCGGCTCATGTGGTTCAGGCGCGTCTTGCTGCATTGGATGCCAAGCCGCTTAGGTGGGATAAGCCGCAGGCCATGCAATTGTCAGGCGTTCCGGTTTATGTGAAAACCTTCTTGTCTTCGGGGCCGGCGGTTCAGGCCGCCCAGTCGCTGGCTGCGCATGCCGATATCTTCCAGCGGGTTCTGACGGCCAAGAACAAAATCGTGCTGTCCGGCATGGAGCCTGATTGGCATTGGCTGGCTGAAATAGAGCCTACCGCGGAAGGAGCCAAAGGTTATGTGTCGGCGCTATATGTCGATGCAAAATATCTAAGTCCGTCGGGAGCAGAGGGCAATGCGCGGTTTGAATGGCTGCCGCCCCGTGCACGTAAACAGTTCGGCCAGGACATATCGATAAAGTCCCAAACGGTGGCACAGCATGTCTACAGCATTGCCTTGGCGCCTCAGGATCTTTCAACCTATGTGGGTCAAAAGTTGCGCAGCCAAGGCTGGGCCAGCGAGTCCACCGTTACCGATCTGGAAGGCGCCAGCGCCTGGCGCCGAAAACAGGCGCGTCTGATGTTGTTTCCCCATGCCAGCGCTGTCGGCACATCCTTGTTTGTTCATTACGTGGAATAAGCCACTGCATAAGGAAATCCCATGAGGCTACCGATTTTTAATCGATCTATGGCTATGTTGCTGCTGGCGTTGGTTGCCGGTTTGTGCGCCGCTTGGGCAGCGCGTCAGCATATACAAGGCCGTGTGCAATTGCTCGAAGAACAGGCTCGTGTGCCCATGGTGGATCGTGTTGTTGCTGCCTATGACCTGCCTGCCGGCACCCGGCTGGGAACT
This sequence comes from Candidimonas sp., assembly GCA_035514715.1. Classification (GTDB taxonomy): domain Bacteria; phylum Pseudomonadota; class Gammaproteobacteria; order Burkholderiales; family Burkholderiaceae_B; genus Pollutimonas. Next base: position 10,181 of record DATJCP010000247.1, on the reverse strand, counting down.
GAGCATCTGGCTGTGAGGCCGATTCCGGCAGCCATTGCTTCAAGCGATAGTATTTCCCCCGAGCGCTTTACTGAACTTAGCGGCACCATCCTGCGTTCTCCATTGCGGGCAGGGGACCCGGTATTGCCAGCGCATGCCATGGCGCAGCAGCAAACTGCGTTTTCCAATCACCTGGCTACCGGCCGACGGGCCATTACCATGCCGGTGGATGCGATCAATTCCGTTTCCGGGCTGTTGCAGCCAGGCGATCTGATCGATTTGTATGTTTCCTTTGAATACCAGCGCCGCCGTATCACCGCTCCCTTGTTGCAGGGTGTGTTGGTGTTGGCAACAGGCACGAATACTCAGCACGTTCAGGATTCGGCCCAGTTGCGCCAGGGAGCCTACGCTACCGTCACGCTCGATGCAGCGCCGGAAGATGCCGTGAAGCTGGTCGCTGCCCGTCAAGGAGGAATCATTACTGCGGTATTGCGTCATCCCCACGATAGCGTTTCCACGCAAAAAGCGGTGCGGGGCGATCTGGCTAGTTTGCTCGGTGTGAATGTGCCGGCTCCGACGAGCCGCAAGAAAGTGCCGGTAATTTACGGCAATAGCGCGGTGCGTAGCGTACCTGGACTGGTGCACAAGCCGCCCTCAGCGGTCCAGGCCACCGGGGTTTTCGATCTACCCTATACCCCTGCATTGGCTAGCGCCTGGATGCGATCGGCCTCGGAAAGTCAGGATGCTGTGCGTTATTACGAGGCAGTGGGCTTGCCGGCGCAGCAGCCTGATGCAGTGCTTGAATAGGCGCTAGTCATGACTCAAAAAGCCTTTCTCCGTGTTTTGGCGCTGTTGCTGCTTATTCCTGTCAGCGCATTTGCCCGGCAAGACAGCTTGCTAAGCCTGCAGGTCGGCGAAGTCAAAGTACTGGCAGTACCTGATGTGGCTCGTGTCGCCGTAGGCGATGGTCAGGTGTTGAATGCTGTCACTACCGATGAAAAAGAAGTTATTGTTTTTGCCCGGCACGAAGGCTCCAGCGCCTTGCAGATATGGTCGGCCAATGGGCAGCGGCATCTGTATCAGGTTGAAGTGGCGCCTGAAGGCGCACGCCAGGCGCAGGAAGAATTGCGTAGCGTGCTTGAGCGCATTCCCAACGCGCGTATATCGGTGGTGGGCGACAAGCTGATGGTGGAAGGCGATGACTTGTCAGATCGGGATCGCGAGCGAGTTGCCGAGTTGAGCAAGCGCTATCCTCAGCTACTCAACTTCACTAGCCAGGTCGGCTGGGATCGCATGGTGTTGCTGGATGTGCAGGTGGTCGAAGTACCGCGTATGCAATTACAAGAGTTAGGGGTGCGCTGGAATCCGGCTGCCGAAGGCGGTATCAATGCAGGGCTGTCCTGGGATGGCGGCTCGAAGCGCTTGGCTGACAGACCAGGTGAAACCGTAGTGCCTATAGCGTTTCCGGCTACGGTGGCGGCAGGCTACTTCGGTCTTAATGCGCTATTGTCGGCGCGTATCAACGCAATGGCGCAGACCGGCTCGGCCATCGTACTAGCACAACCCCAACTGTTGGCGAGAAGCGGAGCCACTGCCGAATTCTTGGCTGGGGGTGAAGTTCCTTATTCAACAGTGGATGCAAAAGGCAATACCAATACCGCATTCAAACCCTATGGTGTATCCCTCAGAATTACGCCCCAAATCGAACGCAATGGCGCGGTGCGCTCGCGTATTGAAGTCGAAGTCAGTTCGGTTGATGCTTCCTTTTCTGTACCCAATGGGCCTTCTCTGAAAACACGGCGGGCATCGACTGAATTCAATGTGCGTTCGGGCCAGACCTTGGTGCTGGCTGGTTTTCTTTCACGCGATGAATCGCGCAATGTGGATAAAGTGCCGGGGCTGGGGGATGTTCCGATTTTGGGCCGTTTGTTCAAGTCGGCGCGTTTCCAGCGCAATGAAACTGAACTGGCCATATTCGTTACGCCTGTCGTCGTTGCTCCCGATCATCCTGACCTTATGAGGCGCGCGGAGAAAAGCCAGGCCATACTCAATACCGCTTTTCCTGATGAACCCTTGCTTAATGTGCAGGTGCATCCCACGGAGACATTGCCGGATGCGCTGCCGCCCGGGGCGCAGACCTACTGGGATCCGTGGACGGGCATGGGTTCGCAATGGGTGACTTCCAGTTTTCCTGCGATGCCTTCTGCGTCTGAAAGCGTTGTGCGTGTTGGCTCGAATCAATATCATTTTTCGGAGTAAGCCATGCTGGAGCTGGATTTGCGTTTTGAGGACGGCAGGATGGACAGCATGCAAGCCATACTGCCTTTGGATATTGGCCGGGGGCCGGAATGTGGCCTGCGCCTTAAAGCATGGCGTGTGGCTCGGCGTCATGCTCGAATAGAGCGACGCAATGGCGGAATATTCCTTGAGGATTTTGGGGCCTTGAGCGGGACGCTGGTTAATGGCCAGCGGGTGACCCATTATGGGCCGCTGCATGCTGGTGATGAAATCGTGATCGGACCTTGCCTTATTCATATTCGTGAAATTGAGTCAGGCCTATCAGCTGGCATTGCAGTCGCTACGCATATGGAGTCTTGCAGCGCAGATCCGTGGGAGGGCCTCCGGGCGAGTTTGGGAACGGCTGGGCTCCAGGCCATTCAGGCGGCGGCGCCAGCCTCTTTACCTATTTGCGGAGACAGTCAGGCAAGCGGCTCTTTTTTACCGGGCCTGGATACCATGTTGCGTCATCGTCGACGCTTGCATGGCGTGTTGCTTGAAACTCTGGATCTGCGCCGGCGCGATATTGCCAGCTTGAGCGACGACGCATTGCGTAGTGAAGCAATGGCGGTGATGGAGGACATCATTGCCCAGGATACCGATTTGCCAGCAGCAGTGAATCGTGCGGCGCTGTTGCTTGAAGTGGTGAACGAAGCGGTGGGGCTTGGTCCTTTGGAACCGTTGCTGGCGGACCATGCCGTCACTGAAATCATGGTTAATCGTCATGACGAGATTTTTATCGAGTCAGGTGGAAAGCTGAGCCGCCATGCCACAGCCTTCAGCAGCGAACAAGCTGTGCTGGGCGTTATCGAGCGCATTGTTTCGCCGCTGGGCAGGCGGATCGATGAAAGTTCTCCCATGGTGGATGCACGCTTGCGCGATGGGTCGCGAGTCAATGCTGTTATCCCGCCGGTTGCTTTGCGCGGAGCGAGTCTGACGATACGCAAGTTTCCGCAAAGTCGGCCGGTCATGGACGACTTGTTGCGTGTCGGAGCCCTGGATGAGGCCATGCGGGATTTCCTGGCGGCATGCGTGCAGCATAGGAAAAATATGATTGTTTCGGGCGGAACCGGCTCGGGTAAAACCACCTTGCTGAATATTCTGTCCAACTGTATCGGAGATGGGGAACGTATCGTCACAATAGAAGATGCGGCAGAGCTACGCTTGAATCATCAGCACTTGGTGTCGTTGGAGGCCAGGCCAGCCAATCTCGAGGGGCGTGGAAAAATTGATATACGTGACCTGGTGCGCAATGCGCTGCGCATGCGTCCCGATCGGATTGTCATTGGCGAATGCCGCGGCGCAGAAGCCTTCGACATGCTGGCCGCCATGAATACAGGGCATGAAGGATCCCTTACGACTTTGCATGCCAATAGCCCACGCGATGCGCTGGCCCGGCTTGAAACCATGATCTTGATGGCGGGAATGGATATTCCATTGACTGCGGTACGTGAACATATCGCAGCAAGTATTGATTTTATTGTGCAGCAGGCTCGCTTAAGCACTGGCAAGCGGCTGATCACGTCTATTGTCGAGGTCACTGGAATAGAAAGCGGCAGGATACAAATCCAGGAACTGTTCCGTTATTTGTCCGGACCGCCTGCCTGTTTTGTGGGCTGCGGCGTGGTTCCTGAATCTTTTACCGATGACACTGGGGCGGCATGTTTGCCTATTGCATGGTTTGATCAACGTAGTCCGGCGCAATCAGAGTCTGGGAGCTTCATTGCCGCTGGTGTTGTCTCCTCGGTGGCAAGCCGCGCGATTGCTTGATCAAGGCCGGAGAATGTAATGGTGGCCGTGTTTCTGATCTCAATCGTTATTGTGGCGGCAATATTAAGCTGGTTCTTGCAGCGGTATGCCAGCCAGATTTATGCACGGTACCGGAATGCCTTCAAGAAGGAAGCCTCGGTACGCCTGAGCGAGTTCTTTCTTTTTCTGGATCCGGCGCAGTTGTGGTTCGTGAACTTGATGGTATGCGGATTTATTGTTGTTCTTATCTACCTGCTTTCGAGCTCCGCATGGCTTTCGGCTGCGGCAGGCGCGCTGACTGTGGCGGCGCCGCAATACAGTATCAATCAATTGAAACGGCGGCGTTTGCAGCGATTTGATGAGCAACTGCCTGATTTGCTTCAGGCCTTGGCGGGCGCATTGCGCGCCGGATCGGGTGTGCAGGCTGCCTTGCGGCATATCGTTGCGCAGTCGCCTGTTCCGCTGGCTCAGGAATTCGGTCTGATGCTGCGCGAGCAACGCATGGGCGTATCGCTGGAGCAGGCACTGGCCGGCCTCTATCGACGCATGCCTACGGAAGGTACGGGTTTAGTGGTTTCTTCATTGAAAATTGCCGCTCAAAGTGGCGGCAGCCTGGCTGAAACCTTGGAGCGGATTGCTGCAACGCTGCGTGCCCGTTTGCATTTGCTGGGCCGTGTTCGCGCGCTGACGTCGCAGGGCCGGATGCAGGCCTGGGTCATGGCTTGCTTGCCTGTCGTGCTGGGTTTGATCTTGAATCAGCTTGATCCAGATTCCATGCGGGTGCTGTGGCAGACTCCGTTAGGCTGGATGATATTGGCAATAATCGCTGGTCTTGAATTGGTGGGAATATTTTTCATACGGCGCATCGTCAACATTCAGGTGTGAGGGATAAGCCATGTTTTTTTGGATTAGCAGTGTGGCGGCTGGGCTGTCGCTTTGCTTACTCGTTTGGGTGTTTACCCGTCCTGTTGCCAAGCATAGTGCACGGCCTCTTGGTCATTTCAAAAGTGCTGGGCTCAAGCTTGCCTGGCCGTGGGTAATCGCGTTGGCGCCGTTGTGCGGACCATTTATATCTTGGCACACGCGTGAACGGCTTAGGCGACGTATTGAAGTGGCAGGGTTGGACCCTGCATGTACGCCTGACTACATTGTTGCCTTGCAATGCCTGGTTTTTGTTGCTGTGGCAGGGCTGGTCCTCGCTTTCCTGTTGATGTCCAGCAGTGTTGCTGTGAGTCATGCACTAATCCTGGGAGTTGCGGCTGGCCTGGCGTCGATGTGGTGGCCCAGAAGCCGGTTACAAGGCTTGGGGGCACGTCGCCAGGCTCTGATGCTGCGTGAGTTTCCCTTTTTACTGGATATGACGACCTTGTGTGTAGAGGCCGGTCTCAATCTGCAAGGCGCGTTGCAACAGGCAGCGGCCCATGGACCCGAAGGCCCTTTGCGTGATGAGCTGCGGCATGCCCTGAGCGATATGCGAGCTGGCATGCCGCGGATGCAGGCGCTGAATGAATTGGCAGCGCGTACAGACTTATCGGCTGTGCGCAGTCTGGTAACTGCGTTAATGCATGCTGATCAGCTGGGTATGAATCTGGGGCCGCTGCTGCGTTCGCAATCGGAGCAGCGGCGTGTCGAGCGTTTTTTACGGGCGGAGAAGCTTGCGCTGGAGGCGCCTGTGAAAATGCTTTTTCCTATGGTGTTTTGTATTTTCCCTTGTACCTTCCTTATTATCGGTTTTCCGATTGCCATCAAGTTGATGGGGGCGGAGTTTTGATTTGCGCCGAAGAAGGTCTGGATGCTTGCCATGAGAATAGCGACGTTGCGGCAACGCCAACGCCAACGCCAACGCCAACGTTGACGCTGTATCAGGCCAAAGGATTCTGGTCCCGTTTACGGGGTCTACATGCGCGGCGGTCTTTGCCCTGGGGGACAGGATTGCATTTGTCGCCATGCTGGGCGATTCACACATTCGGCTTGGTTTATGCGATTGATGTTGTTTTTCTGGATGCAGATTTGCAGGAGCTGAAACGCGTTGATGCGGTGAGACCGAATGAGCTGGTTTTTTGCTGGAAGGCAGTGTCGGTGGTGGAGTTGCCTGCGGGGTATTGTGCGGCGTGTCCCGGGTATGGAGCAGAAATACGTAGGGTACTTAGGCGATGAGGGTCATGGGTCAGCTTTCTTTTCCTACGTCGCGCTAATAACAATCCGTACAAGCATGTGGATTTCCTTCTTTTATTGGAGGCGGAGTTTTGATTTGTGCCGAAGTCAGATCAAATCAAATTCGATTCTCGAGTTTCGGATGTAGTCATGGTGATCTTCAGCCCATGTAACGAGTGGGCCGAGTGCGACCAACAGTTCCCTGCCTGCGGCGGTCAAGGCGTACTCGACGCTGGGGGGGCGTGTGGGGAAAACTGTTCGCGTCGCCAAGCCGCTGCGGGTCAACTCGCGCAATGTTTCGGTCAGCATCCGTTGTGAAATATCGGGCAGGCATCTGCGCAGTTCGCTGAATCGTTGCGGCTTGGCAGCCAGTAAAACGACCAGCAGCATGCTCCACTTGTCGCCTAGCTGATCCAAAACATCGCGGATTGGACAAGCATTGGTATCGACCGTGCCATCGTTTTCCTGGATGTGGTTCACGATTTTTTCAAAAATAGCCATTAGATGGTTCCCGAAAAGTAACTATGTAATGAAAATGTGCCGTCTTTACAGTTCATTTTATGTCTCTATAATAAACTAACTCTCAAAAAGAGACTTACGTAATTTGGAGGTTCCATGAGCATTAAGACAGTTTACGTTCAGGCCGGCGGCGGCTTTGATAAGGTATCGGTGGGCACAAGCCAGCCCAAGGCGCCAGCGGCCGGCGAGATTACTGTGCGCCTTCGTGCCAGCTCGCTGAATTATCACGACCTGGGTGTGGTAAGCGGGGCGATGCCGCCTACCGAACAACGCATTCCCATGTCCGATGGCGCTGGCGAGGTCATCGCCGTGGGTGCCGGGGTCGGGGAATTCGCTATCGGCGATCACGTGGTCAGCACCTTCTTTCCTGATTGGCTGGATGGCGAACCGCTGGTAGCGGGATTCGGCCGTGTACCAGGAGACGGCATCGATGGGTACGCGCGCGAGCAGGTCACGCTGCCTGTGACGGCATTTACGCGCGCCCCGCGCGGCTATAGTCATGCTGAAGCCGCAACGCTGACCACCGCAGGTCTTACGGCCTGGCGAGCCTTGTTCGAAAATGGTCGTTTGAAGTCAGGTGAGACCGTGCTGGTGCAGGGCACGGGCGGTGTCTCGATCTTTGCCCTGCAACTGGCCAAGCTGGCCGGGGCGCGAGTGATTGCTACCTCATCCAGCGATGAAAAGCTGGACAAGCTGAAGGCGCTGGGTGCCGATGCGGTGATCAATTATCGCGACGATCCGGAATGGGGGGAAACAGTTAGCCGCCTGACCGATGGCCGGGGCGTTGATCATGTGATCGAGGTTGGCGGCCCGGCGACGCTGGAGCAATCCATCGTTGCCAGCCGAGTGGGCGGTCATATTGCTTTGATTGGCGTGCTCAGCGGCATTACCAGCCAGTTGCCAATGGTGCAAGCATTGTCCAGACACGTTCGCTTGCAAGCATTGGTGGTTGGCAGTCGCCGCCAACAGCAGGACTTTGTCCGCGCCATTGAGGCTACTCAACTGCGTCCTGTGATCGACCGGCATTTTGCCCTGGACGATATCGTTGCTGCCTTCCAGTACCAAGCCAGCGGGCAGCATTTCGGCAAAATTGTGCTCGATATCTAGCGTTTTCTGATTGTTTTTTAAGGAAACCATCATGAAGCTTGTTTTAGTGGGGGCTACCGGATTTGTTGGATCGGCGCTGCTGGCGGAAGCGTTGAGCCGGGGCCACGAAGTGACGGCTGTTGTCCGGAATCCGGGAAAGCTGGAGAAAACGCCAGGGCTTACGGCCATCCGTGGCGACGTCAACGACAGTGCGGCTTTGACGTCTATCCTTGCGGGGCACGACGCGTTGATCAGCGCTTTCAATCCGGGCTGGACGCCTGGAACGTATCGACCCGAGATGTACGACGAGCAGATGCGTGGGACGGTATCTATTATTGCTGCGGCCAAAAACGCTCACCTCAAGCGTGTGCTGTGGGTGGGCGGAGCAGGCGGTTTGGAAGTGTCACCCGGCGTCATGGTGATGGATACCCCCGACTTCCCCGAATGGATCAAACCGGGCTCGCGGGCGACCAGCGCCGCGCTGGAAGCGTTGTGCAATGAACCAGAGTTGGAGTGGTCATTCTTGGCGCCAGCCGCCACATTGGAACCTGGTGTGCGAACCGGCACATTCCGGCTGGGCGGTGGTCAACTGCTGGTGGATGCAAAAGGCGAAAGCCGGATTTCAGTTCAAGATTACGCGGTCGCGATGATTGACGAACTTGAAAAGCCCAAACACGTTCGTCAGCGGTTCAGCGTTGCCTATTAGTTGGTCGCAGTAAGCCTGACACTTGCTGCGCCGGACGGCTGGCCGTTTGAAAATGGGCCAGCCGTTCTCTTTGACACTACGCCCGATTAGTGCGCCGCACATGGGTGCCATCGAGCTTGGCAATACTGTCAACGCCGCTATGCAATACGGTATTGACCAGTTCACGCTGCATGAATTCCATCACGCTGTTGACGCCGCCGGCGCCGCCCACGGTCAGGCCGTACATCAGCGGACGGCCTATGGCCACCGCGTTGGCGCCCAACCCCAGCGCTTTTACGATGTCGGTGCCGCGGCGAATGCCGCTGTCCATGATGATGGGCACATCGCCTTGCAAGGCTTGCGCTATTTCGGGCAGTACAGTAATGGCCGCCGGCGTGCCATCAAGCGCACGGCCACCGTGGTTGGACACTTGTATCGCCGCGGCGCCGGCCTTGACGGCGGCCACAGCATCTTCCGCACGCGTTACGCCTTTGACAATCACCGGCAGGCCCGTGATCTTCCCTATGAACTCGACATCGCTCCACGTCAAGTTTGTCTTGAAGGCGTTTGCGCTACCTGTCTTGAAGTTGCCATAGGGCAGCCATGGTCTGGGTTTGCCCAGGCGCAAGTATTCGTCGGATGAGCCTTGGCCAATCGCATCGATGGTAAAGACGATGGCTTTGAATCCCGCGTCGCGCGCCCGCTGTAGGACTTCTTTGGATTGTCCTTCATCCACGTTCAAGTACATCTGAAACCATTTGGGGCCGGTGGATGCCTTGGCGATGTCTTCCATGCTGCGGGTCGATGCGCTTGAAACGGTAAGCAAGGCACCTGATTTAGCTGCGCCTTGGGCGGTGGCCACTTCGCCGGCCGGGTGATGCAGGCCGTGGCTGCCGAACGGCGTGACAATGATGGGATGAGGAAGCTTTTCACCCAGCAGGGTCACTGATGTGTCGATCTTGTCGCGTACGATGCCTTGCATGCGGTGCGGAGTGAAGACGTAGTCGCCGAAAGCGCGCCGGTTTTCGGTTAAGGTCCACTGGTCGCCAGAGCCGTGCGAGACAAACACATAGGTGCCGTGGCCGTATTTCTGCTTGGCCTGTTCTTCAAGGAGATCAATATTGAAAACCTGAATGTCCTTGTTGATTCCTTTGCGTTCTATCATCAACGACTCGGTGTTGGCTTCTTCGGCTACTTGGGCGCGGGCCAGCCCCGACGCCGACAACGCCGCGGTGGCGAGTCCGGCGCCTGCCAGACGGAACATATCGCGCCGCGCCTGGCTTTGTGGCTCTACTGAGTCATGGATTTTAAGGTCGGTCTTTGTGTTATTCATCGTATGTCCTTTCATTTTTTCTCAGCCTCTGCCAAACGCTGTTTGAATACTTGGATGTAATCGCGATAGGCGGCGAGTATCGGTTCAAACATCGGGTCTTTCCTGTTCTTGAGCATCACTTCACTGAATAGCTTCATTCCAAGTGCTAGCGCAGCAGAGGTATCCCGATCAAAAAAGCCTGCGGCCTGAACGTTTTCAATAATCTCAAATAGGTCATCGTGGTTCTCTGCCGTAAAAACCAAGGGTTGATGCAGCTCCGGCCCGGCATGCTTGCCGCCCAGATATTCCAAGGTGATTCGATGCTGATGTGCAGCCATGATGTCAATTCCTGAAAAATGCTTCGGGGTTTGGGTCGGCACGCAGGCAAGGTTGCCCGCATATCCGTTCGGTGCAGTGATG
>DATJCP010000246.1:0-12434 GCA_035514715.1 Candidimonas sp. | reverse complement strand
CGCGCCCCCAATGACAAACAAGATATCGATCTGCCAAGGGATTTCCAGCCATTCCAGGCCATCGTTGAAACCGGCGGCAATACTGCCTAACCCAGCGATGAGCGCGGCATTCCACAGCATGGCGCCCAACAGCGCAAAACGGCCTCCCATGAGTTCCGTTTTAAGCAAGCGAGGCAAGGTCCAGATGGCGATACCGAAGGCGGCCATCGGCGCCCAGCCGTAAGCGACCGAATTCAGATGCAGGGTGCGTATGCGCCCGAACGTCAGCCAGGCGTATTGGGAAAGAAAATCGGGCTCATGCAACTTGATGGAACTGATCAACCCGGCGGTGGACGCGAATATCAGCCATACCACCGCACAGGAAAGAAACACAAAAGTCACATACGCCGTAGACCTGTCAGCCTGCACGCGCTCGGCGATCTCGACTTTCATTCGCGCATCGCGGGCGGGATCGACAAGAGGGGAATGCGTGGCATCCACCGCGCTTTGCAGAGCCTGGTGTTGCGCAGCGGTAGCCGCGGGCTCTTCCACAATACCGATCTCGCCTTCTGTGAAAATGACATTGGCGGCAGCCGGATTGTCGTCGAACAAATGCTTGCGCAATGACCAGATAAAAACAAATAGCCCGGTGACTGACAAGATGAATGTCAGAAGCAATATGGTTAGTGTATTCATGACATATCGTCTCCCGATATAAAACTCGTCAATAGTACCTGATGCATATCAGGGAGATGGAAATTTCCCTACACGGGATGTTGGTACTGTGGGGTGGGAATAATGAGTATGATTAATGCTTCAAATCCTAAGCAGGAATTATTCAGCATGGAATGCACTATCGACTGGGGCGGCCCAGAAGGAATGTTGTTCGTTGCCCGCACAGGCAGCGGCCATATCACGGCAATGGACGGTGCGCCCGAAGGCGGCGGCCACAACCTGGCTCCCCGTCCCATGGAAATGTTGCTGACAGGAACTGGCGGATGCGCTGCCTACGATGTAGTGCTTATCTTGAAACGCGGGCGACATGCGGTAAGCCACTGTCAGGTTAAACTAACCGCCGACCGGGCAGAAACCGACCCCAAAGTGTTTACCAAAATCCACTTCGCCTTCACGGTTACGGGCAAGGATCTTCCCGCCGCCGCCGTAGAGCGCGCCGTTCAGCTTTCCCACGAAAAATACTGTTCGGCATCGGCCATGCTCGCCAAGACGGCCGAGATCACGCACTCGGTCACGATCATCGACGCCTAAAAGACTTACCCATCCATGCATCAGTACGAAGACTTCATGCGCCATGTTTACGAACATGGAATAAGCAAAACCGATAGAACCGGCACGGGCACACGTTCCGTTTTCGGCCACCAGATGCGCTTCGACCTGTCGCAAGGCTTCCCGCTGGTCACTACCAAGAAGCTGCATACCAAAAGCATTTTTATCGAATTGCTTTGGTTTCTGCGCGGCGATTCCAATGTGCGCTGGCTGCAGGAACAAGGCGTCAGCATCTGGAATGAATGGGCCGACGAACAAGGCAACCTGGGGCCTGTATACGGCGTGCAGTGGCGCTCGTGGCCTACGCCCAGCGGCGGACATATCGACCAGATTTCCCAGGTCGTGGAACAAATCCGGCAAAACCCCGATTCGCGGCGCCTGATCGTATCAGCCTGGAACGTGGCCGAAATACCCAATATGGCCCTGCCGCCCTGCCATGCCTTCTTCCAGTTTTATGTCGCCGACGGCAAGCTGTCGTGCCAGCTTTACCAGCGCAGCGCCGATATCTTCCTGGGTGTGCCCTTCAACATTGCCAGCTACGCCCTGCTTACCCATATGGTGGCGCAACAGTGCGACCTGGACGTGGGCGATTTCGTCTGGACGGGCGGCGACTGCCATCTGTACAGCAACCACATGGAACAAGTCGCGCTGCAACTGTCGCGCGAACCTTTGCCCTACCCAACCCTGAATATCAAGCGCAAGCCTGAATCGCTTTTCGATTACCGCTACGAAGATTTCGAAATCGTCGGCTACGAGTCGCACCCGCATATCAAAGCGCCGGTCGCGGTGTAAGTTGCATACTATGTCCAAACCTCTTGTCCAGCTTGTCGTCGCCTATTCCGATAACCGCGCCATAGGCCGCGACAACACCCTGCCCTGGCGCCTTCCGGCCGATCTTGCGCACTTCAAGCGGGTTACGCTTGGCCAGCCTATAGTCATGGGCCGCAACACCTGGGAATCGCTGGGCAGACCCTTGCCGGGGCGTCCCAACCTTGTTGTCAGCCGCAATGCCCAATACCAGGCCAACGGCGCAACTGTCTACCCAACGCTGGAAGCCGCCCTGGCGGCCTGCCAGGATGCCGAGCGGATTTGCGTCATAGGCGGCGAACAAATATTCAGGCATGCCCTGGATATTGCCGACGAAATCGTGGCAACCGAAGTCCATGCCCATGTCGATGGCGACACCTTCTTTCCACCTATGGATCAGGGGACTTGGCAAGAAACCGAAAGGCTGCCGCAGCCCGAGGAAAACGGCTACCGCTTTGATTTTGTCGTATACAAGCGCCAAGCTGCGCAGTAGCGGTTTTAACCCGATGCGGCGCCCACGCGCCGCATGAACTCCCACAACGCCGGATGCAAGGAATACGCGACGTTAAAACGTATCCAGCCATCGTCGACTTGATCGGGATAAAAATAAAAACCCGGCGCCAGCCAGATGCCGTCCTTCAAGGCCAATTCGGCCAGCTTCGCAGTGCCCTGGCCGCGCCACCCTCCTCCCGGACGAGCCCATAAAAACAGGCCTGCGCGCGGCCTGGCGAATATCTCAAAACCATGTCTGTCCATCAGATCGGCAAGCTCATCGTGGGCCTGCCGCAGTCGCTCCTGAATACGCTGCAGGTACGGCCTGTGCCGCCCCAGCCGCAATACCTGATACACCGTACGTTCCATGATTTCAGGCGTGGTAAGCCCTATCGTCATTTTGGTCTTGGCGAATTCTTGCAACAAAGATGATGTAGCGACAATGTATCCAACACGCATCGACGGCGCAACGGACTTGGAGAACCCCGAGACATAGATCACCCGCTCAGACCCCGCCAATGCCGCCAGCAGCGGCCCAAGATCAGGCATCAGATCGCGCGATACGTCGTCTTCTATTACCCAGAAATCATGTTTCTCGGCCAGTTGCAATACCCGGAACGCATTTGCCATACTCAGGCTGGCACCGGTCGGATTTTGCAGCACCGTATTCACGAACAGCGCCTTGACCGGATGCGCGCGAACAATGTCTTGTAAAGACTCGATGCATAGACCTTCTTCGGTGCGCGGTACGCCTACCACCGTCAAGCCGCCCAGGCGCAGCGTTTGCAGCAAGTTGGCATAGCCTGGTAGCTCCACCGCCACAACATCGCCAGGACGAAACAAGGTGCGTGCGATGATATCCAGGCCTTGTGTCGCCCCTTGGGTCAGCAAGACCTGTTCTATTTTGATTTTCAAACCCTGCTGCGCCAACTCTTGAGTCAGATGTTCGCGCAATGGGAAATAGCCGTAAGGGTGCCCATACCCGCCGATTTGACTGGCAGGCACACGTGCGGCGTGGCGCATAGCCTGTTCCAGGCCGGTTTCATTCAACCATTCAGGCGGTAGCCACCCACAGCCAGACTTGATGGGAATGGAGTGATCGGCAAAGACATCCGATAGCAGCCACGAAGCCGTGATCTGGGGCGGCCTCCAGCTTACCGGCGTCAAGACAGGCAATTCGGGCTTGTCTCGCAGCGCCACCCTGTAGCCCGAGCCTGGTCGCGCGACCAGCCAACCCTGAGCCACCAAACGGTTATAAGCCGCCGATACGGTAAAGGTGCTTAATCCGTGCGCCTTGGCAAACTGCCGTACCGAAGGCACCGACATACCCGGACGAAGCACCTGGTGCCTTATTGCCTGCTCCAACGCTGCAACCGACTGATCTACTAGGGAAAGTGCCCGAGAACGGTCTCGCGATGGTTCAAAATAAATCATATTCGCCTTCGGATATGTACAGTGACGCTTATAGCATCAATACGGTTATGAGACTTTAGCTCAACTGTATATGTAATTAATCCGTCGCGGCAACGAAAATAGCACTTGATAGCCCTTTTACATCCTTTGCCTATTGAGGTAGTCATGACCAGTACAGCCAACATGCCCGACATGTCGAACTTGTGGATGCCCTTTACCGCCAACCGCCAGTTCAAAGAACACCCTCGCTTGCTCGCCAAGGCCAAAGGCATGTATTACACGACAACCAACGGCCAGCAGATATTGGATGGCACAGCCGGACTGTGGTGCGTCAACGCCGGCCACGGACGCAGCGAAATCATCGAAGCGATTTCCAGCCAGACAGCCGAACTGGACTATGCGCCCAGCTTTCAGATCGGGCATAGCGATTCCTTCCGCGCCGCATCGGCAGTTGCCAAGTTGATGCCCGCCGGCATGGACAGGATTTTCTTCACAAACTCGGGTTCGGAATCGGTAGACACTTCGCTGAAAATTGCGCTGGCCTACCACCGGGCACGCGGCGAAGGCCAACGCACACGATTGATAGGGCGCGAGCGCGGCTACCACGGCGTAGGCTTCGGCGGCATTTCAGTGGGCGGCATATCGCCCAACCGCAAGACCTTTTCCGGCGCCCTGCTGCCCAGCATAGATCACCTGCCCCATACGCACGACCTGTCCAAGAATGCCTATTCGCGCGGCCAGCCCGCCTGGGGCGAACACTTTGCCGATGAGCTGGAACGTATCGTGGCCCTGCACGATGCCTCGACCATCGCAGCGGTTATCGTTGAACCGCTGGCCGGATCTACCGGTGTACTGGTGCCGCCCAAAGGCTATCTTGAAAAGCTGCGCGCCATCACCGAAAAACATGGCATTTTGCTGATTTTCGACGAAGTCATTACCGCCTTTGGCCGCCTTGGCGCCAACACTGCCAGCGAATACTTCGGCGTCACCCCCGACTTGATCACGCTTGCCAAAGGCATCAGCAATGCCAGCGTGCCCGCGGGCGCCGTTGCCGTGAAACGCGAAATCCACGACACCATCCTGGGTGCCGCCGCCAACGGTATCGAATTCTTCCATGGCTACACCTACTCGGCACACCCATTGGCTACGGCCGCCGTCCTGGCCACCCTGGGCATCTACGAACGCGATCAGCTATTCCAGCGTGCGCACGGGCTCGCCTCCAAGTTTGAGGATGCCGCCCACAAGCTGCAAGGTGCGCGCCACGTTATCGACGTGCGCAACCTGGGGCTGGTAGCCGGCATAGAACTGACGCCACGCCCTGGCGCCCCCGGCGCACGCGCAGCGGAAGTGTTCAAAAAATGTTTTGATCAGGGCCTCATGGTGCGCTACACCGGCGACATTATTGCCATCTCGCCTCCGCTGATCATAGAAGAAAGTCAGATTCAGGAAATATTCCAGACGCTTGAGGATGTATTGAAGACGGTGGAATAAGGTCAAACACCGCGCTGTTGGGTCAGTGCGGTCCAATGACTTGGGCCTTGGGCGTCAACTGCCCAAGGCCCAAGTCGTTTGCATCAGGCAAATATTCTTAAGGAGCCCACTCGGTATTGTCATCCAACGGATAAAGCGGGCGCTGCAAATTCCGAAAAGGAAATAACGCATAGTTTGAACTGGTAACGCCATCGCTGTCGCACTCGACAAAAGCTTTTGCGATGGGCAAGAACACCGGCCTGCAATACATACGCGACTTGAGCAGCACATACTCTTTCTTGGTCGGATCTACGCCGACGCACGAAAAAACGCCCAGATCCCACGGCTCATGCGGAGTTTCAGTGACAATGATGTCCATGTCGCCGCTAACAAAAAGCACCGTGCGGCCCATACTGAATTTCATACCATGATAGGTTGGACCAGTAATGACATATTCGCCATTGCTAAGCGTCTGCACGCGTCCTGACAGGGTAACGGGTGTTTTCTGTATGCCTAAACTGGTCAAAGGCAGCTTGTTGCCCAAAGCAATACTTATGCTTGCGCCCTCGCCCGCTTCGAACATGGTTGCCACTGCCTCTGGATCGCACAAAGGCCCGACAGCAATACTTTCTATGCCTTGCGCCATGGCCTCTTGCAATACATCCATGGTGTCGCAGGTTCCACCGGACATGCAGTTATCGCTATGGTCCAATAACAGCACAGGCCCGTTTACGCTACCGCATAGCGGCTGCACAACGCCTTGCTGCCCCCTTAGCGCGATGGCTTGCCGGATCGAATCGGACAGCGCCGGGCTGCGATAGACAAACCCTTCCCTGTCAGTCCACACTGACAGGGCAAGCTTGTCAGCGGCCTGTTGGGCCGATACCGCATCTTTGCCAACAACAAGAATACTCAGACAGGGCGCCGGGATATCGGCCAAAGAAAAGCCCGCCATGACCGTAACGGCAAACGCTTCACCGTCCTGCTCCATTTGAGTTGCCATGGCAACAGCCCGTTTCATGGCTGGCGCCTGGGTGGAGCTTGTCAGGGTATGCGTCATCAACGGCAGCTGCCGCCACGCGATAATGGGTGCCTTGACGCCTTTTAGCTTATCCAGCAATAGCTGGCCGGCTAACAACCCCGTCTCGTACATATCGACATGCGGATAGGTTTTGAAGCCCACCAGAATATCGGCGTTATCCACCATTTTCTGTGTGACATTACCGTGCAGGTCCAGGGCAACGGTAATCGGGACCCCTGGGTAAAGAGACCTGAGCCGCGCCAGCAAATCGCCCTCGCCATCATCAGTATGCTCGACCGCCATGGCTCCATGCAGATCGAGCATCATGGCATCGCAACCGGCTGCGGCCTTGACGATGTGGTCGCACATGGTGTTGTAGGCATCGGAGTCTACGCGGCGGCTGGGGTTCGCCCATGCTGACAGGGGTGTAACAATATCGGCACCGGCCCCTTCGGCCAGCTCGATGAAAGCGCCCATGGCGGTACGCCCGCCCTTGTGCGCCGCATAGGCTGCCGCGTCATAATCAGGACCATGGCTGCCAAACGCGGCCAGCGGCGTGGGTACAGGAGAAAACGTATTCGTTTCGTGATTAAGCCTGGCAATCAGTATTTTCATCGTCAGACTTGACCTGCCTGTGCCAGCATTGCCTGCAACAACACATTGCATCCAGCTTCAATGTGTTCGGGAAGCGCATCTTCAATTTCGTTATGGCTGATGCCATCCTTGCAAGGGATGAAGATCATGGCCGTTGGCGTCACGCGTGCCAGATAAACCGCATCATGCCCCGCCCCGCTGACGATATCCAAATGTGATAAACCTTGCTGCGCCGCAGCCTGGCGCACGTCATTGACCAGCCCCGTATCGAACGGTTGCGGTGGGAAGTAAACCACTTGTTTCAGATCGGCTTGCACCTGCCCGTGGCCAACCACGGTATCAATTGCCGCCTTTAATTCGGCTTCCATGGCGGTCAGTACATCATCGCCGGCAGCCCTGAAATCCACGCTGAACTTGACCGTACCCGGGATCACATTCCGGGAATTCGGGAACACACTCAACCAGCCCACCGTGGCTCGCGCGTAAGGCGCATGACCCAGGGCAATCTTGTTGATGTTCTGGATCAGTTCAGCAGCGGCAAGCAAGGCATCCTTGCGCAGTTCCATAGGTGTCGGACCGGCATGGGCTTCCATCCCTGTCAACACCACATCGTACCAACGCTGACCCAGCGCACCGTTAACTACGCCAATGGTGGTCTGACTGGCCTCAAGTATTGGCCCTTGCTCGATATGAGCTTCAAAGTAGGCTTTGATCGGAAAAGCAGCGCAGGATGCGTTACCCGCATATCCGATTTTCTTCAGCTCATCGCCGACGGTATGGCCTTCTGTATCTGTTTGAGCAAGAGCATGATCCAGCGTAAAAGCCCCGGCAAACACGCCCGACCCCATCATGACGGGCACAAAACGAGAGCCCTCTTCATTGGTCCATACAGCCACTTCCATGGGAGCCTGAGTACGAATGTTCTGATCGTTCAATGTACGCAAGACTTCAATTCCGGCCAGCACCCCGTAGTTTCCGTCGAATTTCCCGCCGGTTGGCTGCGTGTCGATATGGCTGCCGGTCATGACGGGCGGCAAGGTGTCATCGATACCAGGCCGATGGGCAAAAATATTTCCAATACCATCTACGCGTATGGTGCAACCTGCCTCTTTCGCCCACTGCACGAAAAGATCGCGCCCCTGCTTATCCAGATCGGTCAGCGCCAACCTGCACACGCCCCCTTTGGGTGTGGCGCCGATCTGCGCCAGCGACATAAGAGAATCCCACAACCGCTTGCCATTGATGCGAAGGGTGGTACGTTCAGTAAGAGTAGTATCCATAACAGTCTCGATGCTCATTCCAGGAAATAACGTTAAACAGCAGCAATAAGGCTAGCAGCACCTACTCGGTCGCACCCACACTGAGGTACTTGTCCTTGACGGTGGCATCGGCCATAAAGGCGGCATTGTCATTTTGGTACACAATGCTGCCGCTTTCAATAATGTAGTGACGATCGGCAAGCTGCATGCACACCTCCAGGTTTTGCTCGACCAGCAACACGGCCACGCCGCTCGTCCTGATCAGCTTCAACTGGGCCACGATTTCTTCCACGATCACAGGAGCCAAACCCTCAACAGGCTCGTCCAGGATCAATAACTTGGGCGAGTTCATCATGGCCCGCCCTATCGCCAGCATTTGCTGCTCGCCACCCGATAAATTGGCGCCGCTGTTGCGCCGCCGCTCGAGCAGGCGCGGGAAAATCCTATAGATATCCTTCAGGGACCACTGGGACTTCCTGTTTTCCGCTAGCTTGAGGTTTTCTTCCACCGTCAGCAAGCGGAAAATACCGCGATGTTCCGGCACCAGGCAAAGCCCCAGACCCGAAATATCGTAAGTCGGCATAGCCGTAATATCACGGCCCTGAAACTGTATTTTCCCCTGACGCGCGGGCACCAGGCCCATGATGCTTTTCAAGGTGGTGGACTTGCCCGCCCCGTTGCGCCCCAGCAGGCAAACCAACTCACCTTGCCCGACAGTCAACGAGACATCCTGGATGACATGACTTTGCCCATAGTAGGCATGAATATTCTCGACGACAAGCATCAGGCGCCTCCGGTAATCATATTGCCAAGATAAGCCTGGCGGACCCGCTCATCCGACTTGACCGACGCGGGGGATCCTTCCACCAGCACTTTGCCAGACTGCATCACGGTGATGACATCAGAGATATCCATGACTATGCCCATATTGTGTTCGATCAGGACGACAGTAAGATCACTGCGCAGCCCATGGATAATGGCTTTCATCGCATCAATGTCATCGATGCCCATGCCTGAGGTAGGCTCATCCAGAAAAATGATTTTCGGCTTGGCTGCAAGCGCCATACCAACTTCCAGGCGACGCTGCTGGCCATGCGACAGCTGGCCGGCAATATTATCGATGCTGGCGCTCAAGCCCAGGCGTGACAAAATGGACTCGATCAACTCGGTGTGATCCTTGTCCAGATCGGCACCTGACCAAAGATGAAAAGCCTTGCGCGGCTGTACCCCCTGCGCCGCCAACCGCAGGTTTTCACGCACGCTAAGGCCAAGGAATAAAGACGTGACCTGGAATGATCGCGCCATCCCCAATTGAACGCGCTCGTAATCGGCCATGCTGCTGACGTCGATGCCATTCAGGACGATAGACCCCGAAGTCAACGGGACAGTGCCTGTCAGGGAGTGGAACAAGGTTGTTTTTCCAGCCCCATTCGGGCCGATCACCGAATGCACCGTATTCGATTTGATACGCAGGCTGACACCCGACACTGCCTGGAACTTGCCGTAACGCTTGACGACGTCTGTGGCATCAAGAATGATTTCGCTCATAAGGGCTCCTGGGTTTGGCTATCCATCGTCGCTTGCGGCCGGCCCCCAGCTACACCGCCGGACTTCTTGCCCCTGATCCTGGACAGCAGGATCTTAGACGCTCCCCAGAGACCGCCCTGCATATACAAACTGATCGCCATCAGCAGAAAACCAAAAAGCAATAACCAGCGCGGCCAAAGATTGGACAGCCAATCCGAAGCGATGACATACAAGGCTGCACCCAGCAACGAAGCGACCAGGTTGCCGGTCCCGCCGATCACAGTCACCAGCAGAATGGTTTCGCTCATGTGGTAATTGATGCTGGTCAACGGGGCAATTCCCGTCATCATGGCGTAGAGTGCGCCGGCAAGCGCCGTTACCGCCCCAGATAGCATGAAGGCCAGCAGCTTGAAATGGATGATGTTGTAGCCCAGCGCCGTTGCACGTGCCGGATTGTCCCGTATGGCAAGCAAGGTGCGCCCGAAGATCGAGTCGACTACGCGCTGCAATCCCCAGAACACCAGCAAGAAAATAACGGCAACGAAGGCATAAAACTGCCACGCCGACTTGTTGGGGAACAATACATAGCCAAAAACAGTTAGCGGCAGGCGGGGAATATCAAGCAAACCGTTATCGCCGCCTGTCCATTCCGGTGTTGAGTAGGCCAGAAAATAGAACATTTGCGTCAGCGCCAGGGTCAGCATTACAAAATACACCCCCTTCTGGCGTATGGAAAGCCATCCGACAATGGCAGCCACCGCCATCCCCACTACCAATGCCGCAAGCAGCACGGCGGGCATAGGCATACCCGTTCTGGTAAGCAGTATTCCCAAGGTGTAGCTGCCTACCCCGAAGAAAATGCCCTGCCCAAACGACAGCAGACCTGTATAACCCAGGAGCAGATTGCACCCTAATGCGGCCAAAGCGAAAATCAATACCTCGGAAGCCAATGAGCCCGAATTCAACATCAGTGGCAGTATCAAGACACCAGCGGCAGCCAGCAGAAGGTAACGACGTTTCAAAAGAATCTGATTCATGTCAGCCCCTTCCCATCAGTCCGTCAGGACGAAGTAACAGTATCATGCCCATGGCGACATAAATCATCAGGCTGGCGCCTTGTGGCCACAGCGTACTCATCACGCTTTGGACTATTCCCACAAGCAGTCCGCCCAATAATGCGCCGCTGAAGCTCCCCATGCCGCCGATCACCACCACCACAAAAGCAATGGCAAGCGCCTCTATCCCCATGAAGGGTTCCACCCCACGCAAAGGCGCGGCAAGCACGCCTGCCAACCCTGCCGTGGCTGCACCTAACGCAAAAGTCAGGCCGAAGACTTTGTAGACGTTTATGCTCAATAACGTAACCATTTCAGGCGACTCGCTTCCCGCCCGCACTATGCTGCCCAGCTTGGTGCGCTCCAGCAACAGCCATATCAATACGGCCAGAACCGCCGTCAAGCCGATAAGAAAAATACGATATTTGGGGTAGATAAAAGCCCCCCACATCACCACCCCCTTCAAGGAATCGGGTGGTGGCACATTCACACCCACAGGCCCCCAGCCCATGATCACCAGCTCTTGAATGGCCATGGCAAGCCCCAGTGTGAACAGAATATGGAATTCGTGCGGCATGTCGTACACCTTGCGCAGCAAAAGGCGTTCAATCAGCCATGCGCAGAGCCCCACGATAAGCGGGCCAACCACCAATACCGTCCAAAAATTCATCCCCCACTGCAAGCACTGATAACAGGCGTACGCACCCAAGAGATAGAAAGCGCCATGGGCGAAGTTGACGAAACGCAGCAAACCGAAAACGATGGACAATCCAACAGCCAGCAGGAAATAAATCATTCCTATGCCAATGCCGTTTATGACCTGCAATACATATAAATTCATGCTGATAGGCACCCTTGACCGGATCGACGCCGGGACTCCCGCGAGAAAAGCCCGGAACCGAGGTACTTGAAAGAAGAAACCCTAGGGCGGCAGAGCATGTTGCCGCCGCCCTGTGCGCCTCGAGATCAGGCAGGCATCTTGCAACCAGCATCAGCCGGCGACAGGAACGAGCGGCCCCCGTGAACGATATCGCAATAATCTTCTTTATTGCCCATTTTTGCCTTGGCTTTGCCTTTCAGCAGGTAGTAGTTCTTCAGTACCTGATGATCTTCTTTACGAATTTCTTCCTTGCCGGTTAAGCCGTCGTATTGGGCGCCTTCCATTGCCGCGATGACCTTGGCGGTATCCGTTGAGTTTGCCTTAGCAATGCCGTCCAGCATCAGCTTGGTGCAGATGTATGCGCCAGCCAGGCTGTAGTTGGGAGCCATATTGAATTTGGCGCGACACTGCTCGACCAGCGCCTTGTTCATGGGCGCATCAACCGTGTGCCAATACTGGACGCCAAAATAAACGTCCTCGCATAAGTCTGCCCCCAAAGAGTCGAACTGTTCGAGGCCTGACGCCCATGCCATCAGGATGATGGTATTTGTTTTCATACCGAAGCTGACGGCTTGGCGTAGTGTTTCCGAGCTTTGCGAGCCGA
The DNA here is from genome assembly GCA_035514715.1 of Candidimonas sp. Classification (GTDB taxonomy): domain Bacteria; phylum Pseudomonadota; class Gammaproteobacteria; order Burkholderiales; family Burkholderiaceae_B; genus Pollutimonas. The sequence continues at coordinate 49 of DATJCP010000246.1, read as the reverse complement.
AATTCAGCAGTACCAGAACGTCAGGCTTGGCGGCCATGGCGTTGGTCAG
>DATJCP010000245.1:0-6637 GCA_035514715.1 Candidimonas sp. | reverse complement strand
TACCCTAACGGCGGGGCCGATGTAAATCATTTCCATGCCGCAGGCGGCATAGGCCTGGTGATAGCCGAACTGCTGAAAGCCGGCCTGTTGCATGCCGACGTCAAGACTGCTGCAGGCGACGGCTTGCATCACTACACTCAGGAACCTTATCTGAACGACGGCAAATTGGCCTGGCGGCCAGTTGCAGCCGAATCCTTGGATAGCAAGGTGATACGACCGGCCACCGACCCATTCAGCCCCGATGGCGGACTTAAGCTACTGCAAGGCAATCTTGGCCGTGCCATGATCAAAGTATCGGCAGTCAGGCCCGAACACCGCGTGGTACAGGCCCCGGCACTGGTATTCGACAGTCAGGATGACATGCTGGACGCCTACCAGCGCGGCGAATTGGCCCGCGATTTTATAGCCATTGTCCGCTACCAAGGGCCAGGAGCGAACGGCATGCCGGAACTGCACAAACTGACCCCGGCGCTATCCGTATTACAAGACCAGGGCTTCAAGGTCGCCCTGGTCACCGACGGCCGCATGTCTGGCGCCTCGGGCAAAGTGCCTGCCGCCATACACGTCAGCCCCGAAGCGCTGGCAGGCGGACCGCTGGGCCAGGTCCAGAATGGCGATATCATAAGGCTGGACGCCGATGCCGGTGTACTCTGCATAGCGGAACCATCCGATTGGCAGGAACGCCCTAAAGCACAGGTCAATATCGAACCCCATGCCACGGGCTTTGGCCGCGAACTTTTCGCGTCAGCCCGCAAGAACGTAGGTACGGCGGAATCCGGCGCCACAACCTTTGAACACCCCGATTGGGCCCTTGCCCTGTAAACAAAGCCCACTATAGCGAGAAAACATGAACGCTCTTGAACTACTGCAACAAAGTCCCGTAATGCCAGTGATAGTCATCAAAGACCTGGATAGCGCTGTTGACTTGGCCCGCGCCCTGGTGGCCGGCGGCGTACGCAGCCTGGAAATCACCCTGCGCTCGGACGCGGCACTGCAAGCCATCAGCCTGATCAGCCAGGCCGTCCCAGAAGCCCTGGTGGGTGTCGGCACGGTACGCAGTGCGCAGCAGTTTGATGCGGCAGTCAAGGCCGGAGCCAAGTTTGCCGTCAGCCCAGGCCTGACCCCTGATATTGCCCGGGCGGCAAACCAAGCAACCATCCCTTTCTTGCCTGGCGTGGCAACACCATCTGAATCGATGTATGCGGCTGATCAGGGATTTACTGTGCAAAAGCTCTTTCCGGCTGAAGCGGTAGGCGGCGTGACGTTACTGAAGGCGCTGTATGGCCCGTTACCGGATATTGTGTTTTGCCCGACGGGCGGGATTAATGCGGCGAATGCGGGGCAGTATTTGGCGTTGCCGAATGTGAAGTGCGTGGGCGGATCTTGGCTGACGCCGGATGCGATGGTGGCCGGGAAAGATTGGACGGCCATTACAGAGCTGGCTCGGCAGGCTTGTTTATTATGGAAAGGGTGACAGCTGCTTGTGCAGTAGCTGTTTTTTTAGCGTCTTAAGCGGCGGCTGTGACTGGGGCATCCGTCCCGTAGGTACCGGCCCGTAAAACACGTCGTCCGATCATCATTTTTATGAGGCGTAGCGAGCCGGTGTGGGCCCAGCGAATTTTGATCGCGCCGCGCAGGCAGACTGGCTCGGGGTACAAGGACGCGCTGTCTGAGCGGGGAGTCCCAAAGGGACCGCAGCGATAATTCGCCAGGCCCACACCGGCTAGCTGCGCCGTCATAAGAACCGAAAACGATACCTTCAGAAACGATCACGGCATCATGAACAAAAGAACGGCAACGCAAACGTAAGAACGATAAAACCGCTGCTAGAGCACAACTCTAGCCAATTACATATCAAGCAGCGCCTTCAACCCATCCTCATCAAGCACCGGCACCCCAAGCTCCTGGGCCTTGACCAACTTGCTGCCGGCCTCCTCACCCGCCACCACATACGCCGTCTTCTTGGATACCGAGCCGCTAACCTTGCCGCCGGCCGCCAGGATATGGCGAGTCGCCTCATCGCGCGTCCACGTCGGCATCGTTCCCGTCAGCACCAGCGTTTTCCCCGCCAGACGCTGTCCGCCTGTAGCCACAGTCACCTCGGCTTTGGCATGCACCCCAGCCTGCGCCAAGGCAGTAATCACCTCGCGGTTATGCGCTTCGGCAAAGAACCGGATAATGGAACCAGCCACGACCGGCCCCACTTCATTCACAGCCAATAACGCCTCTTCATCAGCCGCTACAACCGCATCCACCGACCCGAAATGTCGCGCCAGATCGCGGGCTGTTGTTTCGCCCACATGGCGAATGCCCAGGGCGTACAGCAAACGGCCAAGCTCAGGCGAACGCGCTTGGTCCAAAGCCGCCACCAGATTTTCAGCAGATTTTCGACCCATGCGCTCGTAGCCGATAAGCTCCAGCACATTCAAGGTAAACAAATCGGCCAGCGATTTGATCCGCCCGCTCTCCACCAACTGATCAACCAGCTTTTCGCCCAGGCCCTCGATATCAAGCGCCTTGCGGCCTGCGGCGTGAATAATGCTTTGCTTGCGCTGCGCCGCGCAAAACAAACCGCCGGAACAACGCGAAATGGCTTCGTCTTCCAGACGCTCTACCGCCGATCCGCATACCGGACAATTGCTGGGCGTGACATACAAAGTCGTGCCCTCTGGCCGCAACTCCAGCACCGGCCCCACCACCTCGGGGATCACATCGCCCGCTCGGCGTACGATAACCGTGTCGCCTATGCGTACATCCTTGCGGCGGATCTCATCCGCGTTGTGCAGCGTGGCATTGGTCACCGTCACGCCACCTACAAAAACCGGCTTCAGCCTTGCCACTGGCGTAATGGCGCCAGTGCGCCCGACCTGGACATCGATGCCCAACAACGTAGTGGTTTCTTCCTGGGCGGGAAACTTGTGCGCGACGGCAAAGCGCGGCGCACGTGCGACATAGCCCAGGACATCCTGAGCCGCCAGCGAATTCACCTTGTAGACCACACCATCGATATCAAACGGAAGTTGTGCACGTGTCTTGCCAATTTCCGCATAAAACGCCAGCAACCCGTCCGCCCCCTTGACCACTTGGCGTGCACCATTGACCAGCAGCCCAAAGGCTTCAAGCCAGTCCAGCATTTGCGCATGAGTAGAACGGGGCATGGCAGACGAACCGGACTCTTGCTGGAACATATCGGTCTGCCCATCGTGCCGGATACGGATTTCACCCCAGCCATAGGCGAAAAAACGCAAGGGCCGTTGCTTGGTAATGTTGGGGTCCAGTTGGCGCAGGCTGCCTGCTGCCGCATTGCGTGGATTCACAAAAATCTTTTCACGGCGACGCTGCTGAGCCTGGTTCAGAGCATCGAAATCGCTGCGGTTCATCAGCACTTCACCACGCACCTCCAGGACTTCGGGAGCTTCGCCCCTTAACCGCAAAGGCACGGAACGCAGAGTGCGAATATTGCTGGTGATGTCTTCGCCGGTCTGGCCATCGCCACGGGTTGCCGCCTGAACCAGGCGCCCTTGCTCGTAGCGCAGGCTTACCGCCAAACCGTCAAATTTGAGTTCGGCTACATATTCGACCTGCCCGTCGGCCGCCAAGCCAGCACCGTGCAAGGTGTCGGCCACCCGCTTGTCAAACGCCACCACATCTTCAGGATCGAAGGCATTGCCCAGTGAACGCATGGGTACGGCATGCCGTACGCTGTTAAAGGCCCCCAACGGCGCCGCACCCACGCGCTGCGTGGGGGACTCTGGCGTAATCAGGTCAGGGTGGGACGCTTCCAGAGCGATAAGCTCTTGCATCAACCGGTCATACTCGGCATCTGAAATGACTGGCGCATCCTGCACATAATACTGATGATTATGCCGCTCGATTTCGGAACGCAGGGCCTCCAACCGCTCTGCTACCGATACGCCATCTGAACTAACACTCACGAAAATACCCTTACCGCCCGTTCAGTGCCCGCCTCAAAACCCGCCTGACCAAGCCGTGCATATAAATCAAGAAGCTGCTTATCGATGGCATGATCGGTACCATCGGGCAGCGGCCGGCCCTGGTCGTCCAACAACACGGCATTCATGCGCCCCGCCAAATCACGGCCCACGCTGGCCATACGGCTGAATGCCTGCTCATCGTGCGGGCTATTGGGCAGATCCAGCAGCAAATCAATGCGGTCTACACCCGCCGACTGCACGTCCTGGGCATGAATCCCATCGAATAACACCGTGAACCGGGGAATACCGATGTCGGCCATCCATGCCAACTGCGTTCCGTAAGGCAGGAAGCCCACCTCTTTAAGCACACCGGCGACCTCGCCTACAGGCTGCGTGCCTTGCAGGCGCAGCGTCAGGCCGACTTGTGCATCGAGCCCGGCGCATAGCTCATCGAGCTGCTTGGCGCGCTGCATGACCTGCTCTTGCTCCGGGGCCTCGATAACGCCATCGAACCGCTCTGCAAGACGCTGCGCCATCGACCATAAGTGCGACCATTCAATATCGGTAAGCGGCCCGCTGCGGTTAGCCAGCAACACCGACAACTGCATGGATACGTAGTTTTCATTGGGCCGCAAACGCGCACGATGACCGCCGCCTTCCCGTTCCGCGAAGATACGCACAGGCTTGTTGCCCGCTGTATGCACAGACTGCACGGCGGTATGCAACAGTTCGGAGGCAACCGGCTGCGCAAAGCTGATGTCGATGACGACTTCAGAACCCGGATCCACTTCCGCGGAATCGTCTGCCGCCAATTCTTCAACTGGTTCACGCAAGCCAAAACCCGGCTCGCGCCTGCCTGTTGGAGCCGGCGCGCTACCCATCAAAGGATCATGCTCCCGCTCAGGGAAGTGCTCCTGCATTTTTTGCCGTATGCGCCTATCTTGCCACCAATTGAAAAGCAGCACGACCAGGATCAGTACAACTCCCAGGAGAATTAAACCGATTTGCAAATCACTCATTGTCAGTCCGCCGTATCACCAAATAGTTATGCATAGTCTTTTATCAGACCTCGGCCAGCTGCAAAGCCGAATCGATATCCACCGCCACAATGCGCGATACACCTTGTTCCTGCATGGTAACGCCTACAAGTTGTTTAGCCATCTGCATGGCAATTTTATTGTGGGAAATAAATAAAAACTGCGTCTGTTCGCTCATGTTGCTGACCAGGTTGGCGTAACGCTCGGTATTGGCATCGTCAAGCGGCGCGTCGACCTCGTCAAGCAAACAGAACGGCGCTGGATTCAACTTGAACAATGCAAAGACCAAAGCCGTTGCGGTAAGCGCTTTTTCGCCGCCCGACAGCAAGTGGATGGTGCTATTTCGCTTGCCGGGAGGCTGCGCCATGACCTGCACCCCGGCATCGAGAATTTCATCGCCCGTAATGGAAAGCTTGGCCTCGCCGCCTCCGAAAAGACGCGGAAACAGCTCGCCGAAATGGTGGTTGACCTTATTGAAAGTGTCTTGCAACAGTTCGCGCGTCTCACGATCTATTTTACGGATGGCATCTTCCAGCGTTTCTATCGCCTCAGTCAGGTCCTGGTGCTGTGCATCCAGAAAGCCTTTGCGCTCGCGTGCCGTATTCAATTCGTCGAGCGCCGCCAAGTTGACCGAACCCAAGCCATCGACCACACGGGAAATTCTTTGCACTTCAGACTGCAGCCAGTTCGGCCGCTGCCATTCTTCGGGCTGTTCAGACAGCAGCTTACGCATCGCATCGCGATCGACCTGTTGCGCATCTAGTTGTTCAGCGAACTGTTCGACCGCCAGGCGTGCCGCCTGCTCCTGCAATTGCAGTTCCATGATGCGGGCTCGGCGCGGTTCAAGTGAGCGTTCCAGCACCAGGCGTTCATCATCGGCGCCGCGCAGCAAGGCAGCCAGATTGTCCAGCTCGATACGGGCCAGATTCAGCGTTTCTTCACGCTCGGCGCGCATTTCCAGCGCATCTTGCAGCCCTGCTTGAGAGGCCGACGCGTCTAGTTCGAATAATTCGCCCTGCAGCCCATCCAACTCGGCACCCGCACGCCTGGCCTGATCTGCAGCCAACTGCAAGTTGCGTTTAAGTTCAGCGATGCGTGTTTGCAAAGTGCGCTCGGCATATTCGGATTCATGCACGGCACGTTCCTGGTCGCGCAAATGCTGGCGCGCCTTTTCCGCTTGCATAGCAAGATCTTCGCCGGAAATCTCGGCATCGGAAAAATGAGTTTGATGTTCGCCCAGTTGAATATCCAAGGCTTCGAAACGGGCCTCGGCGTCTTCCTTGCCAGCCAACAGCTCTTCAGCCTGCAGTGCGATCTCGGCCAGATCTTCACGGAGGCGCGTGGCGCGCTCGCCCGACTGCTCGGCCTGCTGCTGCAAACGGGAATGCTCAAGCTGTACATCGTGCAAGCGGCGGGTCAATTCCGATACCCTCAAACGCGCTGGCGCCATAGCCTGGGATACCTGCTGCCACGCGGCTTCGGCGCGGCTGACGCCAGCCAGCGCTTGATCGGCAATCATTTGCCGGCCTTTCACGTCGCGCTGCAGGTTTTCGATTTCTTGTTGCCGGGCCAACAAACCCGCCTGTTCTGAGTCGGGTGCGTAAAAACGTACGCTGTGCGCATCCACCACATGGCCTTCCTTGACCACGTAAAGACCGCCAGGCG